>JAOUJW010000059.1 GCA_029882975.1 Gammaproteobacteria bacterium | reverse complement strand
GAGAGCCTTCAGCGGTATAGAGAGCCTTCAGCGGTATAGAGAGCCTTCAGCGGTATAGAGAGCCTTCAGCGGTATAGAGAGCCTTCAGCGGTATAGAGAGCCTTCAGCGATATAGAGAGCCTTCAGCGGCATAGAGAGCCTTCAGCGGTATAGAGAGCCTTCACCGGTATAGAGAGCCTTCAGCGGCATAGAGAGCCTTCAGCGGCATAGAGAGCCTTCAGCGGTCAGGTGTCACACGTCGGCAAAGGCACTTAAGTCGGCGAATCCCTTCAAAAAAACTTCAAACCCGAGTCTGCACCAGGTCTAAACAGCAATGACTTAAGTCAATGATTTGGTGTGGCTGTAATCTGCATAATCTCCTCTGATTATTGTTCAAGTTGTAATGGAGACGTACTCATATGTTAGGTGTAATTTTGTTTGCTATCAGCTTTGCTATCGTGTTTTTCGCATTAATCCAGGAAGGTAGTTTGTAACTCTTTGTCTGTATACCCTTTTGAAAAAGCCGTTGTTTTGACGGCTTTTTCCCATCTGCTTCACTCCCCCTTTTGTATTTTTCATGTAGAATAAACTATTTGTCTTCGCTATCACGGCGATCTTGACAATTTCTTTATAAAAACAGTAGGTTAGTTTCTTCTATGAGATATTTCACGTAGGTTCCGTGATGATGCTGTCCAGTCCACTGGTTTTGGTGTTGATAACCATGATTATTTTATGGTTTATGGGTTTGGTATTGGCGCGGGCATCTTCCCGGTTGTCCAAGGTGCAAACCATCCACAATCGTATCCGTGCGCTGAAAAACTCCAGTCAGGAGTTGTTTCCCGGTTTGCACGTGGGTGGTTTAGATAAACATCAATTGGAAGATTTAAAAAAATTCTTACGTAAGCGGGACGAGTTAGAGATGTCGCTATATCTGGCTTTATACCGCCCGGTGTTCTTTGAATTCGAAGACCTGATCGGAAACTTGCGCGATCAATTTGCTTTTTTGTTGGGTACCACCAGTGAGCAAGCATCTGAATTTGACAAAATTTCTGCCGCGTCCAGTTTACAATTGCCGGATCATCCGGAGGCGCATCGCTTCAAGATTCTCAGTTCTCAGGAACTTCGATTAATCGTGGAGCGGGAGATGTCTCTGCACGGAACCATTGATGAGGCCTTTGTGGATCGATTTGGTGGTCTCTTGTTTATGGAAAATTTCATCATGTACGACCATTTGTGTCGCGAACAGCCGGCTATTTTTCACATACCGGAAGGAAGCGAGCTAAAACGCCTGTTTGACTCTTTTGTCACCAGTGGGGTGGCGTCCCGCGGACGGGATATTGGGCTGGAACAACGACTGCACATTCTCTCATTGGAGCAATTGCGGACCATCGCCAAAGAGGCCAAGCTTAGTAAAGTTGCGGTGACGAAAGAAGATGCTGTGAACGCGCTTAAAGATGTGCCCAGTGCTGCGGTGTTGTTGGCTACGGTCTACCCCACTAATGAGCTGTATTTACTCCACAACATTGAGCGTGACGTTAAGTCGGTAGAGCAGGAGTGGGCTGTGTTGAATATATATGCAAAGTTGCTGTTCACTGAGCCCGTGGAATCGGTGCAAACCACACCGCTACAGCAATTTGAGTTAATGGAAGAAGACTGAGCCCGGATTATATCCGGGCTGTGTCGTTTGAGGGGTTAGGTCAGTAACGCCAACCCTTTATACAGATTGCGCGGTGTCCGCTAATTCCTCGGCTTCCAGTTCCAGCGCCTGGGTTTGGGCCGGCTCCGGTTTTTTCCCTTCGGCTTTGCTGGCGGATTTCAGCAAATCTTTAACCTTGGTGGTTTCTTTAAGATCGGCTGTCAATGCGGTGATTTCATCGTTCAAAGTAGCAATTCTGTTTTGCAACTGATTGATTTCTTGAGATAAGTGTGTGGTTCTATCCTGAATTTGCGATTCTTTGTTTTCTGCATCCGAAATAATTTGGGCTACTTTGATGTGCGCAGACTCCAGGGTTTTCTTTACCACCGTAATGGTAATGTCGGAGTTGACGTTAGGTAGTTTTCGCATAAGTGCGATGGCATCTTCGATGCCGTAGTTTTGATTTGATGTTGGTCGTGATTGGTTCATTGGTTTCGCCTGGCTGATCGATGAGTTTTGAGTGTAGGTTGATGCATCTGCCTCAAAATCGTCATCTTTGTTTTTCTTGAAAATACCCATTTTAAATGTTCTCCCCGACTGGATGGTTTGTTATTGTATAAATATTATACAAAAAATATTCCATCCATAAAATACCGATGATGTGTTCGAGCTTCTGATGTTCCGAGACTTTTATAAAATAAACCTAAGAATATCATTATTATAAGAAACTATGTCGCTCTGGTATAGATTCTAAACCCGGTTCTGGTGTGAGCGTTTGCCCTCAGAAATCTCTGTTATCTATTATTCCATTTCCGGCGGATTTTTCCTAGCCGCTTGTCGTGTCAGCTTAACCTTACGGGCTTAAACTGTTTCTCACGGACTTGCATCGGTTTTCAGTTGCAGTGGATCATTGGGATCCACACCTTCCATAAAGGGTTTTCGTCGATCATTGTTTGTGACCTGGTATACCTTACCAATCCAGTTGTCTATTACCGCCTCTGCCGTATCGTGCCAGGTATTATCCAGGCGGGGGGTGATCAAATGCTCAGGAAACATGGGTTGGGGTTGTCCTGTTTCTAAAGCGCGAATAGCCTGGTCGCGATGCTCTTCCAAGATGGCTTCTATTTGGGCGGTGAAATAATTCTGCGGAAAAGGGGGGTATGTGGTTCGCTCGCCTTGCAAATAGCGGTTGATTTCCCGCTTATATTCTTTCATGAGACTGATGGTGTCATATTCCGGATGTCCTTGAAAATAAACCACCCGAAACAAATCCTCACTCACTGCCAAATGTACCCCGGCTTCACCTTCCGCCAAAATGTGTAAGCCTGCCTGCTTGAATTGTTCCCGACTTACTTCGTTAAAACGGGAATGGGGTACCTTAAATACCGTATTGACATCATTGACCAGGGGGTGGGTGCGATCGACGACCCGGTGGCCAAAAATGCCCCAGCATTTGCTGGGCAAGCGCCGACGATTTTGTCCGTGTTTGAACTGCAATACGGCGTGGGTGGCCAGGCAAGAGCACAGTACGGAAGTGACATTTTCCAAAGCCCAGTCCACAACTTCTTTTAATGGATTCCAAAAAGGCTCTTTGGTGATATCCGCCTGGGTAACATTGGCTCCGGTAATGATGAGTGCATCTAAGCCGTCACGCTGGATTTGCTCAAAGCTTTCGTAATATTTTTCCGTATAGGCCAAACCCTCAGTGCCGCGGGGTAGCTCCTTGATGGTAAATGGGTGCATATAGAATTGCGCGATTTGATTGCAGTCATTTACCAGACGGAAAAATTGTCGCTCCGTGGCTGCCAAGGCGGCGTCCGGCATCATGTTCAGCAAACCGATGTGGAGTTCGCGGATATCCTGGTGCGCAGCACGGTTGGGGCTAAGGATGGTTTCACCCTCTCGTTTCAAGCGCTCAAATGTGGGTAGTCCTGAAGAGGCGACCAGAGGCATACTAATGTCCCGAACGGGCAATTGCGTTTTCAATCAATTGGAGAAAATCCGACTCTGACTGCACCTGCGATATTTCCTCCGTGCTGACGGTGTAACCGTATTTTTGAGCGATGGCCTCATAACGCGGAATTCGTGAATAGAATAAACGGGGAAACATCCAGCGGGCCAGATCTTCAGGATTAATCATGGCGACGTAGGGTAAATTTTTCTCCTGCATGTAAATGGGTAAATGTTCATCCAGGAAGGCTTCCCGGTAATACAAGGGTTTAGGGCTTTGTTCTGCCCTCTGAATGAGTTCCTCTTCGTCTTTTTGGGAGGCCTGAATGTACAAAATCAGAGTATGTTGGTCCAGTACATCAGTCACTGTGGCATCATCCAATTCACACACGCTGCCACCGGCGTCGTTGATAAAATTGGTATAGCCATAGATTTGATGGGATTTTTCTATAAATTCCGGTACATCCGTCATAGCGGCAATTTCGGCCTGGCAGTGCAGTTTTTGGCGCCGCTTAAACTCGTCCAGGGGAAGTCCTCCCTGTTCCGGGTTGCCCAGGTTTCCAAGAAAACTGGAAACCGGCTTTAAATGATCCACTGTGATGTTATTGCAGATATAGATGGAATCCGAGCGCAGCAAATCCCTCAAGAAGGGAACCTGCATGGCCTGTTTTTTAATATTGTCCAGTATGGGTTCGCCCAAATAACGGGTGCCAATCCGGTAGTCCCCGGAGTAGTGAAACCAGTCCTGATTGCGTAACACATTGGCCAGGCAGGTTTTACCCACGCCCGACATACCCAGCAGCGTGATACATTTATGTTCCCAGGATTTAAACTCCGCAACGCTTAGTTTCACCGTTTACTCCATCTAAAGTCATAAATAATCATTATATCCTGTCTCCGGGGTGGAGATCGATCTGGCAACCACAAAATATGCGCGGTGATTGTCAAGAATTTAACAATTTCCTCAACAATTGCGGTTTTTAACCGAAATAGAGAAAAGGACTTAATTTTTTGAATTATGACAAAAAATCCACTCTGTTATTAATAAATGCTTAAGTTGAAACTACAGGCTGTATCCATTGGTATTGGCGCCCTATTGTTGGCAGTGCTACTGGCTTGGTTTGGCTACAATACCACGACACGTATAGGTGAAGTGGAGTATTTGTGGCGCGACTATAAGGATAATGATGCCGCAGTTGCCAAAGCCTTGCATCAGTTTACGGCCGATTTTGGTGTCGGCAGTTTTATTCACGGTTTCAAAACGTATATGCTGACTCAGGATGAAAGTCTGACTCCCCAAATCGATCAGTCCATTACGGACACATACCAAGCGCTGGATGAATACTTGTTATTGGAAATAAGCGACCAGGAGCAGAAGGTGCTTTACGGCCTGCGCCATAGTGTAGATATTTACGTGGCCAAATACCATTTTGCGCGAGAGTTGTTAGCTCAGGGAATGGCTCCCAAGGAGGTGGAAGAGCAAGTACAGGTTAACGACATGCCGGCACGTAGTGCCATGAAGTTTTTGTCGGACGTGGCCAAGTTGCGGCGTAAAACCAAAGAAGTACAGACCCAGATGGTATTAGGGGATACGGTAAAAAAAATTAACTGGGCCAGTGCGCTGATATTTTTGGTGTTTTTGGTTGCCGCTGTGATGATTCGGTTTTTGTACAATAGCTGGCGGGCCAATCAAAGGGTGAACGAAATCAGTGGCCAGCTTCGAGGCATCGTGGAGGCAGCTCCGGATGCCATGCTGAGCGTCAACTCAAAGGGACAGATTCTGCAGTGCAATGCCCAGGCTGCCCACATATTTGGTTGTTCCAAAGAAGAGTTGCTGCTTATGAAGTTGGAGCAGCTGGTACCCCAGGATTATCGGCAGGCACACTCGAAATTGCGCCACAGGTATTTTGAGCGTCCACGGCTTAGGTTGATGGGGGAAGGGTTGGAGCTGCGGGCAGTGAGGACCAATGGTGACGAGTTTCCAGTGGAGATCAGCTTGAACCATACAGTTCTGCATGACGAGAAAATCGTGATTGCGACGGTCCGTGATGTGACCGAGCGGCGCCAGACCGAGTTAAAAATGCGTCAGGCGGCTACAGTATTTGATAATACAGACGAAGCGATCGTATTTTCCGATCCGTTGCGCCGTGTCGTTAATGTAAATAAAGCTTTTGTAAAAATGACCGGTTATAGTACGGAAGAGGCTTGCGGTCGTGGAGATATGTTTTATTTGGTTGAGGATAATGATTTTTTACAACAGCAACAGCTCGTTTCCCTGGAAAAATTCGGACAGTGGCGTGGCGAGTTGGAAGTGCATCGATCGAACGGTGAAGTTTACCCGGTTTGGCACAGTGTGAGCGTGGTAAAAAATGAAGATGGAGCCATTACCAGCTATATTTCCTTGTTCTCAGACATCAGCGTAATCAAACAAACAGAGCAATGGCTGACACATTTAGCGCATCACGATTCATTGACCGGGCTGCCCAACCGTACCTTATTTTCCTCCAGCCTGGGTCGTGCTATAGCGCACAGCAAACGGGTTGGGTCCCGGTTTGCATTACTATTTCTGGATCTGGATCGCTTCAAGATTATTAACGACACATTGGGACATGCTTGTGGCGATCAGTTATTGAACGAGGTCGGTGAGCGGCTACTGCAGTGTATTCGCGGTGATGATGTGGTGGCCCGTCTTGGCGGCGACGAATTTACCGTGATACTAACAAATATTTCCCATTCAGAGGACGCCGCTCTGGTGGCGGAAAAAATTATTGCTACCGTGAGCGAGCCCTTGGACATTGATGGCCGGCAAGTGGTGACTTCCACCAGCGTTGGAATCAGCGTCTATCCTGATGATGCCAGTGATGCCGACGGTTTGGCGAAAGCTGCGGATGCGGCTATGTATAAAGCCAAAGAACAAGGGCGAAACAATTTTCAATTTTACTCTGCGGAGATGACCCGGAAGGTCACTGAACGTCTTGCTATAGAGCAGGGTTTACGCGATGCCATGAGCTGCAACGCGCTGCACTTGGTGTACCAACCTCAAGTGGATTTGAAGTCGCGGCAAGTCATTGGTGTGGAAGCTTTGGTGCGATGGGAGCATCCGGAGCTGGGGACTTTGTCGCCTACACGCTTTATACCGATTGCCGAGGAAACGGGATTGATTCAGCAGCTGGGGGAATGGGTGCTGTATTCTGCTTGTGCCCAGTTGCGGGTTTGGAATGCCATGGGTTTTACCTTGCGCATGGCGGTGAATGTTTCAGTACGCCAGTTGGGTGACGATGCTTCACTCAATCGGTTGGTGTCAACCTTGGAACAACTGGAGTTGCATAAGGACAAATTGAAGCTGGATCTGGAAATTACAGAATCGACGCTGGAAATGGCAGAGCGCAGTGTGAGCGTTTTGAGAAGTCTAAAGCAACAAGGAGTGGGACTGGCTATTGATGACTTTGGTACCGGGTATTCTTCCTTAAGCCGTTTAAAGCAACTCCCTATAGATACGCTGAAAATAGACCGCTCCTTCGTTAAGGATATTCCTCATGATGCGGATGACAACGCCATTGCCTCAGCCGTCATCGCCATGGGACACAGTCTAAATCTGAAAATTGTGGGGGAAGGTGTGGAATCACAAGAACAAATGCGTTTTTTACAACAACAGGGCTGTGATTATGCTCAGGGTTATTTATTTAGCCAACCCATCTCCGCTGATGCAGTGACCCGATTGTTGCGGAACGAAGGGCCTGAAGAGGTCGTGGCTTAAGGCCGGCAGAGTTAACCGTATTCCCCGGCAACCGTTTCCACTCCATCTGTTTCCCCCTCCCTGTAAACTTCTAATTCGCATTGCCGGATCAATAGGGCGCTCAGGTATGCAAGCATTCCCAATGCTTTCCCCAGTTTTCTCCTGTGTCGGTCTCAATGGTGTCGTCTCGGGGAGAGGACTTGTAATATAATCCCCGTTTGGCGCGCTCACCAGGGCGAACGACGCCATCTCTTGGCAGCTGATCACTTGTGGGTAAGAAAAATGTTGAAATCATTGTTTGGGCCTAAATGGAAACACCGTAATCCTAATATTCGAAAACACGCCTTGGAAAGTCTCAATCCGGTGAAGGCTGAAACCCAACAGATATTGGCGGAAGCGTTGCGGGGTGAGTCTGATGCGGGGATTCAGCGTATGATTGTGGGCCGATTGCTGGATTTGGAATTGTTGATGCGGCTGCAAAAGTCCATGCCGGGAATTGGCGAGGAAGCCCGAAAGCGGCTCTGGTTGCTGCTGGCGGGTAAGACTCAACCGGCGGTGAGTGTGGAAAAACGTTTGGCTATCATAGCCTCATTGGCGGATGCGGCATTGTTCGAGTATTTGGTGTTGGAAGCCGAAGAAACTCAAATCCGCGCCCACGCGCTGACTTTTATCGAACGTCAATCATTATTGGGTGATCTGGCTTTGAACGATCCTGATCCGGAGGTTCGACTGCAGGCTTTGGATAGAATCGAGCAAGCTTCCACTTTGGAACGTGTGTATAAAAACTCCCGGCGCAAGGACAAAAAAGTCAATTCCCAGGCCAAAATACGCTTGGAGCAAATCAACGAGGCGAAACAAAGACCGGAAAAGCTTCAGTCACAGACACGGCAATGTTGCGCAGACTTGGAAGCATTGGTCGAAAACGGTGCGAAAACAGGGATGTGGGTGCCCAAGCAAAAACAAGCGGAACAAATACAGCAGCGTTGGCAGAATGTCTTGGTTGAATTCAAACCGGAACCTGATGAAGTTTCTAAGGTGCAAACGCGTTTTGATGAGTTGTGGCAACGCTTTGAACGTGGATGTAAAGCCCAACGCCAACAAGAGCAACAGGCGTTGGAGCAGGAACAAAAAAACCAGCCGTACCGAGCCGAATTGCGCCGTGTGTGTGACACCCTACGCCAGCGTACGGAGCAAGCCTCGCCGGCCGGTCTCAATGTTCAATACATAGAGGATTTAGAGGCGTTTGTGAGCCAAACGGCTCAGCAGTGGCAGGATGCTTTGCAGAATTTGCAGCAATCGGATCCGGTGGTCATGCAATTGCAACAAGATTACTTCCAGTTGTCACAGCAGGCGCGCAAGACTCTGGAGGATATGAGGCAGGGATTGCAATATGCGGCCAAGCTGCAGCGCCTTAACACCAAGGCTGACAAACTGGAACAGTCGGCAGCAATCAAGGATAAGGATCTTGCTGCTCTGGAAAAGGATTGGGCTAAGTTGCCGCGGCCACCTTTAGCTATGGTGGGAGAGCTGGACTCGAAATGGAAAAAACGCTTAGAGGCCTTGAAAAGCTTAGCAAAAAAACAGCAAGAACAACTGGCCTCCAATGTGGAGCGGTTTAAAAACCAAGTTAAGCAGTTTCAGTCTCTGTTACAGCAGGGTGAGACTAAAAAGGCATTTTCGCTCTCCAATCAATTGCGGAAATTGCTGAGTCAATTTCCCGACGTTGAGCAAAAATCCCTGCGCCGCGATAGCTCTTATCTGCAATACAAAACACTGTTAGCGCAGTTACAGGAACTGCAGTCTTGGCGTAGCTGGTCTAATGCGCCGGTAAAACAATCGATTTATCAACGCCTATGTGCTCTGGAAGAGGAACTGCAAATTGCCGCCGATCCGGATTGGGCCGATGTGGCGCAGCGGGTGCGGGACGCGCGAAAGGAATGGCAATCCCTTTCCAAAGCTGAGCCCGGGGACTCCAAGGAATTGTGGGAGCTGTTTGACCAGGTATGCAGTCGTTTGTATGAACCCTGTCAAAATTATTTTAGTGCATTGTCAGGAGAGCGCGAGCAGAATCTACTGCAGCGAGAAAAAGTGTGTTCTGATCTGGAAACATATTGGGAGACGCTTTCACAAAAGCCCTTAGACCTGGTGGATTGGAAAGGTTTGGACGAAATTATCCGGGTGGCTCAGGAGGAATGGCGTCGACTGGGTTTGGTGGACCGCAAACAAAAAGACAATATCAATGGGCGTTTTCGGAAAATTGTCGATACCTTACGTCAATTCAGCGTGGAATATAAAAAAGAAAATGCGCAGCAAAAAGAGCATTTGATCCAGGCGGCTGGGCAGATCGTGGAAAACGTCAAGGCGGATGAGCGTGCCTTAAAACAAGCGGTGGGCTCTATCAAGGCATTGCAGGCACAATGGAAAGAGGTGGGGCCGGCATTGAAAGACGGAGCTCTATGGCGCCGCTTTCGCGGACACTGCGACGCAGTTTTTAACCATAGAGAACAGTTGCAGGAGCATCGACAGCAGGAACTGGCGCACATAGAAGCCCAACAAGAAGCGCTCTGCGTGGAGTTGGAAAACTTACTTGCTATGAATGAAGCGCCTTCAACGACTCAAGAGCCCTCGGCGAGTCAAGAGCCCTCAGCGAGTCAAGAGCCCTCAGCGAGTCAAGAGCCCTCAGCGAGTCAAGAGCCCTCAGCGAGTCAAGAGCCCTCAGCGAGTCAAGAGCCCTCAGCGAGTCAAGAGA
>JAOUJW010000058.1 GCA_029882975.1 Gammaproteobacteria bacterium | reverse complement strand
CGGCATGGTGTATTCCGATCAGCCGGGCCGGGCTGAGAAACTCTACGTTTTGCCCCAGACCCTGTAGCTGGTGGCTCAGGTGTCTGCCGATGGCCCGGGCGCTGATCACATACCCCAGGGCTTTAACCCCGGATTGTTGGCTATGGATTCTGCTCATGCCAAATTGGCCCTGTTCCGAGACGTGGATGTGCTCAATGGCGGTGGCTTCCTTGGCCATATTGTCCCATACGCCCATGCTATGAAATATTTTGTGGGAACCGTAGGATAGTGCGATGGCACGGTCGTCATAGCTGGATTGTTGCGGTGACTGTGTTTGGATATCCAGGGGGATGGCTTCGATGACCAGGGTTCTTAGCTCTGAAGCCCCCAGCGCGCAGGCCAAGCTGGCGCCTACCATGCCTCCACCCACAATGACCACATCGTATTCTTGGTTCGGTTCCATTTGCTGTATTAGCCTGCCATTAGCGTTTCTATTTCTTTTACGGTTCGAGGTAAACCCGAGGTAAGAATTTCGTATCCGTTTTTAGTGACCAGAACATCATCTTCGATACGAACCCCGATGTTCCACCACTTTTTAGGAACTTTGCGGTCGGCTTGAAAGTACAAACCCGGTTCCACGGTGAGTACCATTCCCGGTTCAAATACCCGCCATTGATCGTCTACTTTGTAGTCGCCCACGTCGTGGACATCCATGCCTAACCAATGACCGGTTCGGTGCATATAAAATCGAGTGTAGCTTTGATCCTTGATAACCTGTTTCAGCGTCCCCTTTAACAAGCCCAATTTGATCAAACCTTTGCTTAAGGTTTTCACAGCGGCTTCATGTGGCTGATTCCAGTGATTACCGGGTTTGATTTGTGCGAAAGCCGCTTCTTGTGCTGCCAGAACCAGTTCGTAGATGGATTTTTGTTCGGTGCTGAACTTACCGTTAATTGGAAAAGTTCGAGTGATATCGGCGGCATAACAGTCCAGTTCGGCTCCGGCATCAATTAAAAGCAATTCATTATCGTTCAGCTCTTTGTTGTTTTCCGTGTAATGTAATATACAGCTGTTTTCACCGCCCCCAACAATGGAGTTATAGGCGGTGTGGCAACCGTTGCGGCGAAAGTGGTGTAGCAGTTGGGCTTCAACTTCGTATTCCATCATGCCCGGTTGACAGTGTTTCATGGCATTAATGTGAGCATGTACAGAGATTTGTGCGGCCCGACGCATGTTTTTCACTTCTGCGCGGCTTTTAAACAAGCGCATGTCATGTAATACATGATCCAAGGCCACGAATTCTCCTGGACTGTTGACGCCGGAGCGTCCTTTGACACGCAATTGATTGACCCAGCCGATTACACGTTGGTCAAAGTTTTGATTGCAACCCATGGCATAGTAAACGCGGTCACAATGCTCCAGCAGTCCGGGCAGAATTTCATCCAGGTCGCTAATGGGGAAGGCGTCATCCGCCAAATATGTGTTTTTAGCGCCTTCCAGTCCTGCCATGCGTCCATTCCAGGTTTCCATCAGCGGATCCCGTTCACGGCAAAACAGAATGTATTCTCCGTGGGGGTGCTTGGGTTTTAGCACAGCAACGGCACTGGGTTCGCCAAAGCCGGTGAGGTAGTAAAAGTCACTATCCGGGCGGTAAGGGAACTCCACATCCCGGTTACGAATCACCGCCGGGGTGGCTGGAACGATGGCAATGGAGTTATTGCCCATCAACTGCAGTAGGCGTTTTCGGCGTTTAGCAAATTCGGATGGGTTCATCATAGTTTTGACTTCAATGGTATATTGTTGTTTGCGGAGGCGCTTTATCGGGATGCAATTCTTCGTTCAACAGCAGCACGCCCACACGCACGTATTCTATAAACTGCTCCAACCAGGATTCGGCATCTTCTTCGTCATCGTTATAGTAGTCGTAGGCGCTGTCTATACGAGTTAACTCCAGCAGATCGGCAATGAACTCATTGCTGTCTTCCGGCAACTCGCGAAAATCGGTGAGTCCGGCGCCATTCAAGCCCAGTAAAAATCCCTGACACCAATCAGCCAGTGCCGAAATTTTGTCGTCCAGGACGAATTCATCTCCGGGTAGCAATAAGTGAAAATCGCATGTGGGATCATTGATTTGCTCACGGCATATTCCCGCCAGAATTTGCATATGTAATTCCGTTTCCTTGTACAATAAATCGTATCTGTCAAACTGAGCAAAAATCAAATTGAGCCAGATGTTGGTGTCGGCGTCCGGATCTGCGCACAATACACCGCATAAAATGCCATGGGCTTCCCCGGGGCTTTTTTCACAGTCGACTTTTTTTAATTGCAAGCCTGTTAAATTATAATCAAATGCGCTGTTCATGGGGGAATAATTTACCTGAATCAATGAGATTGGCGTATTATACCTCTGTTGTCAGCGCTAAAGGAAATCTCCACTGGAGTGAATTCGGCAGGATTGTTGCAATAGGCGGCAATGTCTTTGATGGCTTTCGCAAAATGTGAATTTGCCGGATTGACCCCTGGTGGTTGTGGATCTATATTGGTGCCATTGTGTCCATAGGTATGCCGTGAATGTCAGAAGAAAGCATGATAATAAAGTTAGAACGACGGGTTGACGAACTCATTGCGCTGTGTGACAAATTGAAGAACGAAAATTCTCTTCTAAAAGATCGTCAGGAGATTTTGGTGGAGGAGCGAGCGCATTTAATTGAAAAGACCGAGTTGGCACGCGTCAAAGTAGAGTCTATGCTGATTAGGTTGAGGTCGATGGAGCACGATGCATGATCGAAGAAGAACAGAATCCCATAACGGTACATATTTTCAATAAAGAATATAAGGTTGCCGTTGACAGGGCAGACCGTGAACCGCTACTCAATTCGGCTCGTTACCTTGACAGAAAAATGAAAGAAATCAGGGATAAACGCCGGGTTGTTGGGGCCGACCGTATTGCAGTTATGGCTGCCCTGAATATTGCATACGATTTATTACAGATTCAGTCAGGATCTCCATCTGAAGCACATCAAATAGAAAGTATTAAGGAAAAAGTGGAATCAGCCTTGCATCGACTAGGTCAGGATTTGTAAATGTCAATAGTGAAAATGCAATCCACCTTGGTGTAAGATAGAGTCAGGTTTTAAAGTATGGCACACCCTGCGGGGTTTGGTTTTTGCACTGGAATTTCTTGTCCCATAATAACCTAATTGGGAGTTGACCGTTTGTGTTGTGAGCATGTCCGCTCGACGGAAAGCCTAATACGCAAACAGATTCGCCCACCTTTTGCTCTGGGTCAAGGGCAACGGTGCAGTCGGCTCACGCGGGGGGTGCCTTTTTATTTTGCCGCATCACGTATTTGAAGTGCCTCGATTATTGGTATGGATCAATCTCGTAAGCAGTTACGTAAAGCGATGCGCGAAAAACGTCGCAACCTACCGATAGCGGAACAAACACGTCTGGCTGATCGTCTCGCCGCGCATTTTTCCAGCCACTCCTTATTTCGCAATAGTCAACGTATTGCATTTTATATTTCCAATGACGGTGAGTTGGATTTGTTACCTCTGATCGTTTTGGCTTTGGCGAGAAAAAAACGTTGCTATCTACCTGTGCTGGGAGCCGGGTCCCGGCCCCATTTGCGTTTTGCCCCTTACAGGCCTGGGATAAAAATGAGATTTAACAAGTTTGGAATTCCCGAACCTCAATGTTTTAAGAGGGAAATGGCCAAGCCGTTGGCGATGGATCTGGTGTTGACACCGTTGGTGGCGTTTGATGAGTCGGGTAATCGGATTGGTATGGGCGGGGGGTACTACGACAGAACATTTGCATTTTTGCGATTCCGCAGGCGGTGGTCAAAGCCGCGCTTGATCGGCGTTGCTCACGATTTTCAAAAAGTCAACCGCATTCAAAATGAGTCTTGGGATGTGCCGCTCAGTGGTGTAGTTACCCCGAGCTCTGTTCTGGCCTTTTAACGGCAAGTTGACATAAATTGAGCTTTGACGCCTTCGCATGGGTTGGCGTTAAAACCGGCATTGCTGCCCGGAGCGCTTTCCCTTTGGTTTGATATTGATTTCAGTTTAGGCGCTTGGGTCGCTCCTTTCGGTGTTTTGCTTTGTGCCTGGATGTTGTTGCGGTGCTGCTGTGTTTTAGTATTGCCCGATATCTTTTCATTGTTTACCGGTTCGGTTGTAGAATGAGTTGGGTTGGTGGGATGATACAGTACCGGTTTGGATAGGTAGACATGAGGGGGCGGGTTGTGGGTTTTCAGCGGTACCCCACTTGTCCGCGACAAGCCTAAATCACGTTGAAGTTTCGGTGTATTCCCGGATGGTGCAGCATTAACTGGCTGTGGGATGCTTGCAGTCGTTGCGCCCATGTTCAGCCGGTTCGGTTGGATTGGTGCTGATTTGGCTGAAGAAGGACCGGATGAATTAGCAGCTGATTCTGTAGATGATTTCACTAATTGCTTTGGGGGTTGATTCTCTGGCTTGTGCTCTGTTGTATTTGTTTGTTGTTGCAGTCGCTGATTTGCCACCTCCATTTCCTGCTCCAGGCTTTGTTTAAGCTTCAAAAAAGTTTCAGATTTCTGTTTCAGCATTTGTTGATCGATTTGTTTTATTTTGATCAGCAGGGGTTGTTTATCTTGCTCGGAGCTTTTTTTCACTACTGCACTTAATTGGCGATGCTTTTCCAGGGCTCTGGCGCTTCCCTTGAGGGAGGCTTTTTTGTACCAGAGCAACGCTTTTTCATAATCTCTTTCTACTACTTTACCCCTTTCGTACATATTTCCCAGCAGTATCATTGAGTCAATATTGCCTTCATGGGCCAGTTGACGATGAAATTTGAAATAGGACGACGTATTAACGGATTCGGAAGCATAGGTGTTACTGCCAATAAGTCCCATAGCCGGTAGAGTAAAAGAAACGATCAGTAGCGATCGTTTTGTCATAGTGATGATATTCATAATTAAAATATTACGTTTAAGCTGCCAGTGTAGACGGTACCGTTTTCAACCGGGTCGTGAAACAAACCGTGATTATTATCTGCCGGGTCTATATATAGAGCTTCTAGTTTAAAAGCGCTGTTTTTGCCGAAATCGTATCTTATCCCTGCTGCTGTGGATGTTTGTTCCACAGACAGTATATTTTCATCCATACCGGGTCCTATGTGTGCATAGGTAATATAAGGTAGATAGGTTTTCAGTTTGTAGCCTAAGGTGATATACCAGGCGGTTTGATCGGGAAATGCTACGACAACATTGGAGTCTGTGTCTCTGGATACGTATTCAGAGTAAACTACCATATTATCGGCGTCTAAACTGAATCCAATACCGGTGAAGTCTCCTTTGGCGCCACTAATTGCACCGTTGACGTCTACTTTGGTTTTAAAATGACCAGCTCGAAAGGAAAACAGTTTTGACTGAATTCCTACGTTGATGCCGACAGAGTCGCGAGTGTTTAATCTCAATGTTTGCGTTTTATCAATAAGTATTGGGCCCAGGTCCAAAGAGCGGGATGGTATGTAAACGTCGTGTGATCCGTTACCGTAATAGAGTTGTATTAGTATATTGTGCTCATGTAGTGGTATGTTGTAGAGCCAATTAATTCCGGAGTGGGAAATCAAAGGGTTGCTTGAATACACTTCTTGTGGGGGGCGGACCCAAGGGTAAGAATAGCTCACATCAATATAGTCTGAGGCAATAAACAACGGGATTTTATATCTTCCTACGTGAATATTACTATGGGGCCCAGCTTTAATATCCAAATAGGCCCAGTCGGTTTTTAAGTCATAGTTGGAGTCGTCACCTCTGGCAATAAATTGCGTGGTGAGTTTGGTGGATTCATCAATGTCGGCTTTTATCTGTAGGCCCAAAACATTGTCTCTTGCCGAAAAATTCGTTTTATCGGTGGCAGTGCCGTTAGCATAAGCGCTGTCTTGATTATTTTTTGTCTGCGTGACCGCGGTGGTCATAAAACCGTGAATGTTGATTCTTTCCTGCGCCCAAGCATTGCTGTTATGCGTTAGCGCCAGCAATATTAAAAGCCGATACCATCTTAGCTGTGTCACATGCCTTCCTTTTATTATAAAGTATCCGTTGTTCTAATGTGTTGGGGCGTGATTTTAGGGTTTCGTGGTTGAGCTTTTCTATGAATAATCTCGCAAGGTTTTTGGGAAAAATTCACCGTAAGGTGCAAATTATCGCGGTTCTATTTCTCTTGTAAGCCTATAGTCAACTAAGTATATATCATTTGGTTATTACGTGCGCGCCTGAATTGGATAGCTTTTGCGGCTTATCATACTGCTTAAAACCATTGGTAATATTCACATGACAAATCTCCCTGTTTTGGTTAGCATCATTGATGCCGCGAGGGGTACGCGGCAACTCATGCTGGTATTCAGGCAAAGTTATCCATAAGCAAAACGTGATCCTGCTCATTTAGTGTCGTTGCGGTTGTAAGGTGTCTGTCACTTTTGCCTAGGGAGAGTCATGACTGTCAGTACGGCAGTAATAAAACCGGGGTGCACACATTTAATCATGTCAAAAAATATTTATCATAGGAGCAACTCATTTTGTTCCCTGCTGTTGAGTTTGTTATTAGCTTTTTTGCTTACGTCATGCGCGGATAGTGCCGGCGACTCCAGTAGTGGTGTTAAAAAGGTTCCCGCTAACTTGGTTGTAAACCCAGGGGCCAGACAAGTAGAGCTCATGTGGAGCGGTGTGCCGGGGGCAAGTAGTTACAATGTGTATTGGCAAGCCGGTGACGGTGTAGAGGTTCATCTCGGCAGTTCAAAGGTTTCCGGTCTGGAACAGCCTTATTTTCTGCACGGTGGCTTAAATAATGGTGTGAACTACTCCTATCGCGTCAGTGCAGAAAGCTATCTGGGTGAAAGCGGATTGTCCAGACAGGTTGACGCTATGCCCAACTATGTACTTCCCGATGTCGTTGATATCTTTCAGACCATAGCCAGCGACGGTAATAATGTGGCGGTTTGGCGCGGAGTTGATGGAGCTTCCTCCTATAGTATTTTTTGGCAAAATAGTCCTGGGGTCACTGATAAATCGGTACGTATAGACCCAAGCAATGCTGATCTTTATGTTTTATTGGATGCCAATGTCAACGGTGTACCCACCGAGAATCAAAAGACTTACTACTACGTACATGCGGGTCTAAATAACGGTACCACCTATTACTATCGAGTGGCTGCCAACAATCGGCGTGGTCAGGGCAGTTTGTCATTGGAGCGTGGTGCCACGCCACAACATCACGCGCCGGGACAACCCTTACAGTTCAGTGCCAGTGCGGAAACGGGGCAAGTTGTTCTGACTTGGCAGGATTCGAGTAATGCGGACTCTTACGAGTTGTACTGGAACACCACTGGTGATGTGAGCCTAAGCGATACGCGTGTGGCTAGTGTTACCAGTCCGTTTATCCACGCTCCTCTGCAAACAGAAGGCCAAAGTTATTTTTACCGAGTTCGTGCTTTAAATGCGGGTGGAGCCAGTGCGCTTAGTGAACAGATTCAAGCCACTCCCAGTGATGCGCCCAGTGTAAATATTCCCACCAAACCGGGAACAGCACCGGAACTGCCCGTAATTCAAAGCGTAGATGCGGGAGATGGAAAGTTGTTTTTGCAGTTTGCCCGGACACCCGGTGCACACGGATTTAATCTTTATTGGGGTGAAGCTCCAGGGATAGACAACAGTAGTGCGAGACTTGGAAACTTACCATTAATCAGTGTGGCTGCTCCGGGTCAAGCGCCTTTTTATCTCTACGCTATGCAGGGCTTAAGTAACGGAGTTCCATACTATTTACGCCTTAGCGCATATAATGATGTCGGTGAAACTCTGGGCATGGAGATAGGGCCGAGGGCGCCGGAAAAAACTCGTGCCGGTGTGCCGGGAAATGTTGAGGGAGTGGGCGGCAACGGTTGGATGGCAATTAGTTGGACACCGGTTGTTGGCGTTGAAACCTATCGTGTGTTTTGGAGGGAACAAGGTCAACTCGCGGCACGAACCTTCGATACCAACGGAACCGAACTTCGTATCGATAATACGATTGATGGTTCTATTCGGAATGGGCAACAGTATGAAATTTGGGTCAAGACGCTAAGTTTACTGAACGATGTTTCCATGGAAGGTGATGCCAGTGAGGTTGTGGTAGTACAACCGCAAATTGCAGCTCCCAGCGCTCCCGGTGGTGTTGTGGTGAGCCCGGGAAACTCCATGGTGCGTATTCAGTGGGAGTCCAATCCGGCTGTAGAACAAGTGAGCGGGTACCGGGTATATTGGTCGGATCGATCCGGTGTTCGCGATAGCGGTGCTTTAGTGACTCCGGAGTTGATTACGACAAACAGTGTTGATCACGCAGGACTTACCAATAATCAACGCTACTACTATATCGTTGTTGCCGAAAATGCCGGAGGGGTGAGTGCAGTATCGAGGGAATATTGGGCATTGCCACAAGATATTCCCAATGCACCCACACAACTGGCGGCGATACCCGGGGAGTCTCAGGTTCAGATTCATTGGCAGGCAGCCGCGGGGAGTGACGGTTCGGAAACCTTCAATTTGTATTGGCGCACGGACCAGGGGGGTTTACAGGTGGTGCCCAATGTGGTTTCACCTTACACCTTAACGGGTCTTGGTAATGGCGTACGCTACTTTTTTAAGATTTCTGCGGTTAATGGTACCGGCAGTAGTGAAAGTATCTTTTCTACTGAAGTGCAAGCGGTACCGCAGTTGGCTGCGCCCGCCGGCGCCCCGGGTAATCTCACCGTAGCGGGACAGGATGGGTTGGTTCAGTTGGGTTGGGGTGCGGTCGTGGCATCCGACGTGCGTTATCGAATTTACTGGAGTACAGGTCTTCCCGTAAATGAACAATCGGCAAGAATCGACAATCTTACCAGTCTGGATTATCTTCACGACAATCGAACTAACGGTTTGAGTTATTATTACCGGGTAGCGGCATACAATGCCGGTGGCACCGGACCAATGTCCGATGTCGTGTTTGCTAGGGTTTTACCGTCTCCACCCAGTGTGGTGCAAAATTTTCGTGCGACAGCATCAGACCGACAAATCCAGTTGCATTGGGACGGATTGAGCAATGCTGATAGTTATAATCTGTACTGGAGTACAGATAATGCCGCAGATCCTTCCTTGTGGACTCGGTTAGCGGGTGTTAGTAGCGGGCATATTCATGGCGGCCTGTCCAACAATACAACGTATTACTATTTTCTTCGTGCTTCCAATGCGGGGGGTGAAGGACCTCGCGGTGTTTTTGTGGATGCTACACCCATCGAGCCTATACCGTTGGCCCCCGGCGGAATACAAGCGGTTAGCAATGGCGCCAACAGTAATATAATCAGTTGGGACAGTCGTGTTGGTATTACTTACCAGTTGTACGCCAGTACAACCACTCCGGTCCAGTTGATTGCTGCTAATCGAATCCCGGATGCGTTGAGCAATGTATCCAGTGCTACGACTCACTCTGGACTGGTTAGTGGAACTCGGTACTTTTATCGACTCACCGCCACCAACAGCGGAGGCAGTACCCCCAGTATGGAGGTAAGTGCTACACCACAGCAACCCATAGCCGGGGCGCCTCGCAGCGTCAGCGTTCAAGCTCAAGACAGTGCGAACACCATTACGTGGTTGGCGCCGGACAATGCAGCGGCTGGTGTCAGCTATACCATTTACTGGAGTACGATGAGCGGAAGCGGAACGGCTGGTACTTCCGTAGCCAATGTAGCCAGCCCTTATCAGCACGTTAATTTGACCAACGGTCAAACCTACTTTTATGTTGTTGTTGCCGATAATGGCAGTGGGTCAGGAGTTAGTTCCAGCGAAGTCAGTGCCAGACCTTTACCGCCGTTGTTAAGTGCTCCAGCGCTGTTACAAGCCGAGGGTGGAAATACAGAAAACAATCTATCTTGGCAAGCCGTAGCAGGAGCCGCGGGTTATACACTGTACTGGTCGACAACAGCGGGTCTACCGGAAGCTTCGACCACGACAATTCCTTTATCAACATCGGTAACTCAGTACACACACACGGAATTATCCAATCTAAACACGTATTATTATCAAATCACTGCGAGCAACTTGGCCGGTGAAAGTGCGCGCTCTAATGTGGCTACGGCAACTCCGGGGGCAGGAATCAATATACCACCGGTAATTGAGCAAGGTGCTCAGCTCAATGTGGTTATGGATGAGGATGGCACTCCTATTGGGTTTACCCAAACCTTAACAGCTAACGACGAAGGTACAGTAAGTGCATTGGTGTGGAGCATCAGTCTGGCTCCTTCGCGAGGTTCTGCTTCGGTGATAGGGAACGGTGGATCCGTTGCCTTAAACTACTCGCCAAACGCAGACTACTTTGGGCCAGACCAGTTCCAGGTTCAAGTGATGGACGAACAGGGTGGTATCGATAGTATCCAAATAAGAATTACCATAAACCCCATAAACGACTTGCCTCGATTGGTTAACAATACTTTAGCAATCAATCAGGGTGAAAGAATCGTATTCACCAATGCTCAGCTTAGCGCCACAGATGTGGATAATGATGACGCAAATCTGGTGTTCACTGTTTCTAATGTCAACAATGGACAGTTTGAACTGCAAAGCACAATCGGTCAGGCAATCACAGAATTTATCCAGGCGCAGGTGCAAGCCGGCGAAATTGTATTCCAACATAATGATACCCGACAGGCGCCTGCGTACAGTGTGAGTGTCGGCGATGGTGTTGGAGCTTCAACTACACAGGCCGTCAGCATCAGTTACACCAACAATAATATGGCTCCAACAGCGGTTGATGATGCGGTTACCACCGCTGAAGACACTCCGGTCAATATCAATGTGGCAGCTAATGACAGTGACATCGATGGCAACCTGGATCCGACGTCAGTTTCCGTAACGTTAGTACCGAATAACGGCGTAGCCACACCGGCCGCTGCAGGTACCGTGGATTACACCCCCAACGCTAACTTCAATGGCACGGACAGCTTTACCTACCAAATCTGCGACAGCTTTACTCCCGCAGCTTGTGACAC
>JAOUJW010000057.1 GCA_029882975.1 Gammaproteobacteria bacterium | reverse complement strand
TCAATAACATTATCTTTGCTCATGTGGTGTGCTTCCTTTGTCGTTTGTTTTTCAGCGAAAACAATTATACAACAAAGGGCACGCCACCCTTTCTAGGTGCTCATACACCAGAAATGATCATAACTCATAAAATCGTTAAATACCATGTAACGAGTGTTTGTTGCTGACCTAATGGCCACAATACATAAAGCACTACAATTCCACCAAATACGCAAGAAAAAAGCGCAAAGGGTGCATTTTTGTAGATAGTCTCTATTTGCTGCCGAAATATTTCATCCGGATGGTGTTGTATATTAGGCATACGTATGTTTGTCATACTTCCACCTGCTATATAGTGTGTTAGATATAATGACTAATAGTACATTATTACCCATTACAAAAAATAATTGATTTAGTGCAAATTGAATGTAAGTGAAGTTATTGTAATATGCCAAAATCCTGTTCTTTAGGAGAAAGAAAATGGACGAATCGCAATATAAAAGGGAAAAAATTTTAATTGTTGACGACCACCCACTATTCAGTGAGGGGTTAGAAAAAATTATTCATATAATGGAACCTGATACATGTATATTACATGCCTTTTCTTTTCAACACGGTATTCAGATTTGTGCAAGCCACCCAGATTTGGATCTGATTCTGTTGGATTTAAATCTCCCTGATCGAAATGATGTTTGTATGATTACAGCGTTTAGAAAGAAGTGTCCTGAAATAAAAATTGCGATTATCTCTGCATGTGAAAACCAAGAAACAGTATCGAAGTATCTGAAAGAAGGCGTAAATGGGTATATCCCGAAGTCCTCAAAGAGTAACACACTCATTATGGCGCTAAAGCTAGTGTTGGGTGGAGACGTATACGTTCCCCCGACTGCATTTAATACAGAATTAACATCTAGCAGGAACAAAAAACAAAAATTAACAAATCGACAAATGGAAGTACTACGACTGCTTGGGAAAGGAATGTCAAATAAAGAGATATGTAGACAGTTGAGCTTGGCAGAAGGCACTGTTCGTGCCCATTTATCGACAATATTTTCACAATTAGGCGTATCCTCAAGACTTCAGGCCGTTAACAAAGCAAAGGAATCCGGTGTAATAGCGTGAAGGTTACGTCCACCAGTAATTATGAAGAGATTCGAATTAACAAAGTAACCAACCAATGGAGAGATAATCTATACAGCCTGGAAAACAAGGGATAGATTCCTAAAAACGTGTAATACGGTGGCCAGAGGGAGGACAGGCCCCATCTAACCATTTCGCATGAATGAAAATAGCAGTTGATGGGGGAGGGCGGAAGCCGAAAGGTCACGGGGTCAAGTGGCTAGTTTCATGTACTGTGTCTGGCAGTGGCCTAAAACAGACACAGGCAACGGGCACGACGGTACGGTCATGGGTGCAAAATTAACGACAGACCGCAAAGGAAGCGCCAACAGTGCCTACGCCTTTTCAGGATCCGACTATATTATCATCGCCGATGCGCCACAGCTACGCGGAGGAACAACCTCAGTGTCCGTCTCACTTTGGTTCAATATTTCAGCTTACAACGCGCTTTGGTAGCCGCTAAACTCAAAATTGAATCATGTGACTCGAATAGGCAGGGGGTCCGCCATATTTGGGGACAGAAGGGTGCTATACGGTAGCGAAAAATCAGGCGAAGATTTCCAATGTTTTTAATCCACGGGAGCTGTGGCGCCGCTAAACCAGTGGAACCACATGGTGTCTACGGTGAATCCGGCTAGAGTAAAAATACATCTTAATAATGAACTAGTGGGCGACTGTCCGATTCAAAACAATTGGTTTGCGACTAATGCTCCCGTCGAGATAGGAAGAAACAATTATGACGGCAAGTTCATCACCGGATCTATGGATGATGTGAAAATCTATACAGGCATATTGACTCCAGAAGAAGTAACACAGCTGTTCAGCGAATAACTGTGAAACTGTGATTCAGTATATAAGACTGTTAATCGAATGGCTGGCACTGGGGGCAGGTCGCTCTGTCCCCCAGGCACTATTCGCACAGGCCTGTCGAATCTTAAAGCGGCCAGTGAATTAATAAAGATACCCAAAAATTAGTCGAGTAAACCTATTAGGCTAAAACAGTGTGATTTACATAGGGGTAACACACAGCGCGAAACATGGAACCAATAATTAAAGTTGAAAATATTTGTAGTGCTAGTTAGAATCAAAAGACAAATTATAAAAACATAATATTAGAACTACCAGCCAAAATAATTCCAATGGTCACGCCTATATTGTTCCAGCTATATACGGAGCACTAATATCGTGCATATAAAATGGTAGGGAGAAAAAATGATTGGTAAAAATCTATGGGTTGTATTGTTTGTTTTAGTCCTCGTAACTACAATAGGTTGTTCTTCTACAATTAACACTAAGCAAACGTGGGATAGTGACAGTGCTATTTTTGTAGATGCCAAACAAAGGGGTATATACCGCACTAAGATTGAAGAAATTGATGGAAAGGAAAAAGTAGTAAACCGATATTGCGCAGA
Source organism: Gammaproteobacteria bacterium (assembly GCA_029882975.1). Taxonomy (NCBI): domain Bacteria; kingdom Pseudomonadati; phylum Pseudomonadota; class Gammaproteobacteria; species Gammaproteobacteria bacterium. Next base: position 11,760 of record JAOUJW010000057.1, on the reverse strand, counting down.
ACCATCGCCCGATGCCCTTTCAGCAATAGCTGCAACATTAGGAGTAGATTTTTCAATCACTGATAAAGGCAAAATAGGATTGTCACAATCAGTAGCAGAGAGTGCGAGCACTATCGGTATTCGTACCGCTGCAATGCAAGCACTAAGAGATATAATGTACCGTAATTGCGAAGCATACGCGTCTGGTGGAATAACGAAATTCGGCCTTGAAACTCTGCAAAGACGTTTTCAAAGCACCATGGTAGGCATTCTGGCCATTGAGCAGCTGACAGGTGCTGTCAGAGCACCCGCCACCACATTGGTCAGTAAAGCTAACAGCGGATCCGCCGACGCTATAGTAGATCTTACCAATAAATCAGAAGTAGCACGAGCTGCCTTAAATTCGGCAAAGGAGGCGGAAGCTCAAAATCAAGAAAAATTCAAGAAAAGCGTGTCACAGAAGGAAGAAACAGAGAAAATGGTGAAAGACGGTAAGTCCGAGGCAGAAAGAATTGAAAATACTGACAAGCCATCCGATGCTGAAAAAGAGAAGCTGAAAAACTATAAAAAACTTGTCGAACAACACAACAAAAACGTTGCAGAAGAAGAAAGTGCAAAAAAGGCATACGAAACTTCTGTGGCTACGACAAAGGAAAAACAACAAGCCTACAATGCTATAGATTCCGCACGATCAGCTGCACTTACCGGCGGAGGTTCTGGGTCTACAGCAGCTACTATAGAGACTATTCAAGGAAAGCCGTTGAGCGACGAAGCTACGAAACACGTCGCTCTCGCAGTGCAAAATATTGTAGGCCAAGTCACCAACTTAAGTTTTAAGGACGAAGTGTGTACCACTCTCATCGGGTTATCAGCAAATACCGTCCCGAAAAAGGGAAGCGCACTGGATATTTGCCTCACATTATTGAGAGATGGTCGTATTAAAAAATAGGTGACCACCACGATGTAGAATTTTCCTACAAAGAAGGCATTTCTCAATATTTACAAAAACAAATTAATGGGAGTTTTGGTATCGGTTTGCCAGTGGGCTCATACCAAGGAAAGGAGACGGGTAGAAAATTCTGCAACGATAGTCAAACCAAAAGGCATCCGTATCGCTTATAAAGAACTAAGCTCTGCACTTCCGCCGTTTTCACGGGCACTTTCGTATTGACGGAAAGACTCGACCGGTGGCATTCGGAATACGCATCGCTTTTTTGTCAGTGTTCTACGTGTTTTGATGTTGACCGTGTTTGTTAAGCGTTTTTGCATTTATGCGGTGCGCATTTCAGATTGAATGTGGCTGGGTTTATTTAACGCGAAAACAGGCCATATGCGGTCTTAGTGCCTGTCCACTGAATCGCAGCCCAAACTACAATCTTACGGTTAGTTCCCATATGGGTTATTGAAAAGCTAATTCCTGTGAAATCATCACAAACTCTTCTCCACCGACATGCGTATAATTAATGGTGAATACATGGTTTTTGGCAATTGTAGGTGTAGAAGCCAGACGTAAATCCAAGAAATCATCAGATCGATAGTGGTTTGAAATGAAATCAACAAGGGTAACGGCGTTGGTGCCGCCGTTTAGAGCTGCGTAATTATGGTAACCCGCGGCATATACCTCGAATAAGTCGGCTAAATTCGCGCCAGATAAATGCTGTTCATCATAGTCAGCGTTGCTGGTTATGACTATGTCTTCTATGATTTCGTCAGTATATGCTGGGCCTGGTGAACAAGCGTACGCATTTTTAACTATTGCGAAGTTAAATTTAAACCCATTTTTATAAGCGCCAGTATTGCGATCGGCAATTTCGATGCGGAACGAAACATCGTTGAACTTGAATGTATCTGCTTCATTGTTGTTTGGTAGTAATATATTCAAACGAAGTGACTGAATATTATATGTATTTGTAAAACCATCTGGTCCATCACAAGATGGGTATTTACAACCTGGTATAACTATAAAAAATAAGACTACTACGTAGACGAAAAACTTCATTGTCTGTTCGCTTCCTGGTGCAACTAATTCAAAGAAAACAACGCTATTTTGAATCTAACTTCAACACATCACTAAGATCTTTTTGCTGTTGTAGTGCATTTAATACTTTTTGGGTGTAGTACTGTGCTTTGAATTCTGTATTAGACGAAAAATTAGCCCTTGATACCAAGTTAGCAGACAAATTATTGAACGAAGCATGTTCTATGAAAACTATTATGTTAGTGGAGTTACCTGAAAAATATTGGGTGTCAATTAAACTGGTGGACTGGTTTGCATTAAGCACAGTATCCTGTAAATCGCCAATTTCCAGATTTAGCGGGTTTCCTTGCGCGTCGAGTAATATATAGTTGTTACTGCTCTGTGCTCTTCCTGCAGCGGAACCGGTGTTTCGTATTGATATGGACACTTGTTGCGGATTTGTGCCTGTAACAGAATAACTTTCTGCAACAAAGTTATCTTTTGGGAGCCCAAAAGGTACAGGGAGTGTTCCATCGGTAACCGATAAGAATGTTGAAAATTGAATTGAGGCAATTGCAGCATACACATCTCCCAAAATCGCACCAGCAAAATAGCCGCTTTCTCCAGGCCCTAAACAGTGATTAGCGAATTGACTGGTACCTAAGGTACGGATACTCCCATTCAACAACACGCCTATTTCAAGAGATGTGGTGATAGTTGTTTCAGTTGAGTCCCTAATTACTCCTCCGCTCAACGTTGCAGTACAATGGGTATTACTGACCGTGTTATTGGTAACCGGAATTATGATGAAACTCGCTATCGGAGAGTCGTCATTGGTAATATACGCATCTCCAAAATAAAAATCATTGCTTGTTGCCGGGACTGTCAGCGCTACAATTTTATGCAACTGGCTATTGGGTAGAGAATTGTCCCCAATTGATGCACCGCTAATGGGTTTGTTATCGGTTCCACCACCAGCACCGCCGCCGCCTCCACCGCCTCCACCGCCTCCACCATCTCCTCCGCCACTGCTACAGGAAATGAGACCAGATACCAGTAATATCATCGTAAAGCCATACAACGGTAATTTTAATAGCTCAATAGCTTGAATTATCAACCGCACTGGTTTTCTCCTGTTTTTTATTGGTACATTGAGACCATCCTTGAACTTGCTTTTGTGGTTTAAAACAGGCAAACAATTGAGTTCAAGGATAAATACTCTATTCTTAAGACGGTCTGTGCTCTGGCCGGATAACGTGGGTATATTTTTGGTAATTGTCCATCCGCTGCAAGTATTCCTGCATTCTCGTAATTGCAGTGGCCCATCGTTGCCCATACTATCCTTACCGAGAGTAAATCTCTGCCTGTCATCGAGTTGACCGGTAAGGAAAATAAGATGCCAACTATACATTTATCGCTTTCATAACCATGTCGGCTAGGCGACATTTGATTGTGATAGATTATTAAAATTCCACCTTTGATAAGCACGACAGCACTGAGATGTCATCCTGTTGAGATCCAAATACCTGTATAGGTATGGCGGATATATTTTGTCGCAGTAGTGTCTTGTAGTTCAAATCAACGGTCGCCAAGTATCCCACCTGGGGAATACGCCAGTGTGGGTCCAGGTCTGTTAAACGTTGTTGCAATCCATTCCAGGCTCTACTAAACGCCTGTTGCAGAATTGGAGCATAGTTCAAATGGTGCTCTGGATTTGCTTGCGTGAATCCCGCCAATGGTTTGTTACAAGTGGCCCAGCCCAATTCACCGGGTTTTAAAGCGAGTTTGGTCAAACTGTTTACATAAATAACGTTTTGAGTCGCCAGTGCAGCTAAGTGGGCAGTCCCTAAAAAGTCGTAGACATTATCACAGACCAGCCATCGACCGGGGTCTGCGTTTAGCCATTGGTTGATACTCTCCAGTTGCTGTTGGGATAGATAATTACCTTCCGGTATTAATGGATTGGCGATTAATGCTATCGCCTTGGGTGTAGCCGGTAAACGCAGCTCGCGTTGTTTCAGTGTTGGATAGGTATGATACGCGGCGGCTTTCGGAACACATTCAAAATAGACCGGATAAATATCCTCGGGTAGAGCTATTTGATAACCTTCGTTAATAAACTGGGTGAAAATCTCCCGTAATAACTGTCGCACGCCGGTGGAAGATTTAACATAGGCAGCACCTTCGCTGATATTACACGAAGCAGGGTGTAGGTCTGTAATCTGAGCCAATAGCGTATACGGATTCAGCTCATCTAAAGCTAACAGTGGGTGAGTCTTGTTGGAAACCCTATATTCTCGATGTACCGACTCACGGTATTTAAGATACGTTTGGTAGTTCATACACGCTTTCTCTTACTATTACCTCACTGTCTTCCGACTCCAATGAGGCAAAACAACGTCCGTCTGCCATCAGGTTCCAACTGCGACACAGTTTGTGTTCCAGTTCCCAGGATAGGGAAGGTTCGGTATAAGCGGCTATGGACATACGTCTGCCGTATCGTTCCACTTCATAAACCGGACTTCCCCAGGGTAGCGTGGCTGCCATCGACCAGTTCTGTTCACGGGCGTGACACACCAGTAGGCTCAAAGGTACCTGGTTGTCATAGCTCCAGGTATTGGCTTCGTTTTCGTAAAAAAGGGATTCGGTGCTGGTGGATACGTACAATTCTTTAAAACAAATTTGTTCGATTCCCATTTGTGCTGCCCAACTAATATAGCGTTCGATGGTTTCCGCCGAATCCACACCATCTTTTTGCATTACACACACCAAACGCAATCGTAAACCTGCCAAATGCGGTGTTATGGTTTTATAGGCACTGTGAACTCGTTCGAAATCTACATTCAAATTCATGATGGATTGGCATTTTTGATCGTCAAAATGATGGCGTGATATGGCTAAGACAGTCAAACCCTGGTTATCCAGGTCAAGTAGGGCTTGTTCCACATTCGCCGCACTGGAGACAAAATAGCCGTTGCTTATCAATACGGTCTTATCAAAATAGGTTTGACTGATCTGAATGAGTTTGTGAAGTTGGGTACGCGGCAATAATCCCGGTTCTCCGCCCCCGGTAATTACACCACGAATGGCGCCGGCCTGCTTTGCCTGGGAAAACACCTGATGTACCCGTTCAAAGTCAATGCTATTTTTACGTTGTAAGGTGGATATGGACGATGAAGAAAAGCAAAAAGAACATTTCGCCTGACAGCCCCTGGCCACGGGCAGTACCGAAACGCTACGGGGGACCAAATCGCTGTAACTGGAAGAACTGGGTTGCATAACCCGATAAGCCTTGGCCATCGCTTCTTCCATACGTAACGGTAATAGTTTTTTATTCCGAATTGTGTAGATTGCGTTAACAACGATACTCGAGGATTCAATATATTGTCCTAATCCGGTTCCGGTGAATTCATTTGGTATTAAGTCCGACTCCGCGATACTTGTTTCCAAGGCGATGAGTTCGTTACCCGGATACGCCAATGTCTCAAGTAGAGCCTGTGCCTTGTTGATGCCAATATCAATGGACGACTCATGCAGTAAAAAGAAAACGCCCGGATAGGTGATCGACGGCAATTTGGATTTATCGTAGCTGCGTGTGTACTTATCGTAAGCAATGTGTAGATTGCTTAGAACAGTCACATGTAGTTGTTTAATAGTCATAGGCAGGCAGCTCAAGAGCTTGTTTTCCCACAAAATAAATAAAACTGATATTGTAATATATACACTAAATATAATAGTGTAATAATAACACTATGTCAATTGGCAAATCGATCCAAGGAATAGTCAATGAGCAGACTTTATGCCGCTTCGACTACAGCCGGTTTTTTATATGAGACGGTTGTAAAGCCGGTTGGTTTGTGACCCGGTCTTCCGATAGCTGCAAATCGCTGTAAGGGTGAATAAATACTCAATGCCAGGTAAACCAAATCCTGATTTTCGGCATCCAAGACATATCATGAATTTGCTGGAGAAAACCCTATATTAAGCATTGATTGTAGGGTTAATAAAGAAAGCAAGTGGATTTGGCTACACTGAATCCTGTAGTTTCGTCATGATGCGTTGGGCTTTTGTGAGCAAATATGCCCAAACTGCTCATTGATTTGTTGACCGAGCTTGCAGCTTAAAATAAGGAGATACCATGCCTGTTAACTACGATAGACAGCAACTATTTATTTTCGAACCCGAACTTGATATCGGTTTACGTGCCGGTGCTTTTGACGGTTATGGTAATGTGAATGACTTGGATCTGGTTCGAAAACGCGCGGCATTAAACACCTGGATGAATAATGTAAAGCATGAAGCCAGTGCAGAACATTTGAGGACGCGAGGTATGGATACAGGGTATATTGAGTGGCTTCCATACGATCTGGATGATATAAATTGCAAGTGTAAAGCGAAGTTCTATTGGGATCAATTGCAACTGGTCGTCAACTCCAACAATGATCCAAACAACCCATACAACGACACTGCGGTAAAAGAAAACTTAGAGCAATTCAATAAATATTGGAACTCCGAACACAAACAACTGATGGAGGCGGCTTCAAAAAGGCCTTACAAAGAGGGAACAGGAACCTGGACTGTTGTTCATGCTAATCAGCAACCGGGCCTTGCCGTGTTATTCAACGCCGGCATCCTGAGTAATAATCTGTCCACTTTCAACGGTCACAAGTATAACAATATCCAAGGTAAAAGCGGCATGCTGCCTAAACGCACTAATTATTGGGCATACGATTATGATACCGGGAAATCCACGCGAGGAGCAGCCAGAGTAGTGGTTGGCCCCGTTGATGCCAAGAACAATAATAAACGTGAAGTCTGGTTTACCGACAATCATTATGCAACCTTTGTGCGGGTAATCAAAGGCAACAATTTGGTATTGGATGCGCATAAATAAGCCCGTCTTGCTTTCCTGTAGACGAAAACCGGGGATGAAAACTGGGGGCATAATGTTCTGATCCCTGTTTTCGAACTCAGGTTTTATCTCGATTTTTTGTGACCTCGGTTTTGTGTAAGACAGATATAACGTCTACACTAACAAAGTCTGATTAAGCACTAACCGGGTAGAGATGAAGGAACTATAGGATATTCTATGAACGAACCACCAAATATGTTGAGCACCGTTACTCCTTGGGATATGGTCGCCGAGGGTTATGCCGAAACCACAATGACTTTTTTTCGTAGTTACACGGAAAAAGCACTAGAACTGGCAAGACTTAGCAAGGACTGCAAAATACTGGATGTGGCCTGCGGTCCAGGTACGTTGCCGCTTTTGGTTGCCGCTAAAGTCAACTCCGTACATGCTATCGATTTCTCCGAATCGATGATCTCCTTGTTCAGGAATGCAATATCCGAACAGGGCATAAAAAATATTGAGGTTCACTGTGGCGATGGCCAGGCGCTGCCATATACCGATGGGTTGTTCGATACCGCATTTTCCATGTTTGGTTTGATGTTCTTTCCGGATAGAGAAAAGGGCTACAAGGAAATATTCAGAACTCTGAGACCGGGTGGTAAAGTCGTAATCTCCAGCTGGGCGCCGGTTTGCGATTCTACGTTAATGCAAACACTATTCGGTGCCATAAAAGCTATGAAACCGGAAATCCCGGAACCCCAAACCGATATTGAGTCTTTGGAAAATCCGGAGTTTTTCCGCAACGAACTGACTGCAGCCGGCTTCGCTGATGTGGATATCATCGGTTTTAGCGGAGAATTTCCCGTCAATAATGTGAAAGAGTTTTGGACCGACATGGTTAAGGGGAGTGCTCCGATTGTGATGATGAAAAACGATATGTCCAACGATCAATGGAACGAACTTGAGACAGTCGCCCTAGGCTATTTATCTAAGCAATTGCCCAATATGCCAACCACCCTAAGTTCCAAAGCATGGTTTGGAGTCGGTGTTAAACCGTAGGACTCTTTGTGCGGAAAACCTATGTCGAAAACCTATGTCAGAGCACAGTATTCTCTAATGTTGTACCTTGCTATTTACTTCGCCAATTTTGAAATATTCCAATAGTCTTAAATAAAAAAAATCAAGAAATTTGAAAATATACTTGCATTCCTGAAATTCGCAGCTATACTCTAAGCCATGATGATTAAGCAAGCTAAAATACCATTGTCCAACAGACTCTTACCCAAGCTCCGTTTGGGGAGTTTGCTGTGGTTGTTGGTCCCCATAGGGAACATAGTGAAACCGACAGCGGAAAAAACCGAGGCATGTGCCATGCCCAATACTTGTTGAGTAATCTTTCAAGGTTTTCCTTGGAAGGTTGTCCGACCAAGGGAAAAGAATACAAAACCCTGGTCGATGAGTAAGTGCATCCATCAGGGTTTTTTTATTGGCGAAGGAAATGCGAGTGAGAACAGGTTCCAGAGTAAGAAGCAATGAAAATACAAAGTGATCAATACATACTGACTCCGGGTTTCGAGACCTTGCCGCTGGTGTTACCCAAACACCCGTTACCTGCCCATGGCTGGTTTCCCGCTTTCGAATGCATGCTCATAAATCTCAACCATGAAGAAAAAAATTATGGGAAATTAACGATTATGAAATGACCTTCTGCTCACAAACAAGTGGAAGGTAAATAAAATACCTTCCAGAGAACAAACGCCTCGGTAGGTATCGTAAAGATGATAGTTACCGGGGCTTTTTTATGCCCAATCCGAGTCCACTGGTGACCGGATGCTGTTATTTAAAAGTTAGAAAACAGCCCTGTAGTTTAACAGGTAAAACGCCGAGCTTATACCTCGGGAAAGCGCCAGATTAGCGCGTGATGCGGGTTCGAATCCCGCCGGGGCAACCAAGTAAGCCGGGATAGCTCAAGTTAGCAGAGCGACTGCCTTGTAAGCAGTGGGTTGTGGGTGCAAGTCCTACTCCCGGCACCAGAAGGTTGGTTAGTAATTAACTTTGCGACCAACCAGTTAAAGAGATATTGGCAGGTGCACCATCGGTAGGTGACCTCCCTGTTAAGGAGATGCATGTGGGTTCGAGTCCCACCCTGCCAGCCAACATTATCAGGCACCTGTAATAGGGTGTACTGAATGGTTTACGGAACCGGTATGCAAACTGGGTTAAGCGGCCAGGCCTTCAACCTGGTGCCACTAAGGCGTTGCGGGTTCGATCCCCGTCCGGTTCTCTAAGTTTTATCTGGGTGTAGCTCAGTCTGCGCAGAGTTCTCGGTTTGGAACCGAGAGGCCACAGGTTCGAATCCTGTCACCCAGACCAATTTAATGCGGAAACGCAGTTTGTAGAGCGCAACGGTGCAAGGTTGAGGACACGAGTCCATTTCACCGTGTGCGCTCTAAATGACATGATTATGGCGCGGTGGTGCAATTGGCAGATACGCCAGGCTTAGACCCTGGATGTTGTGAGTTCGAATCTCACCCGCGCTACCACAATTAGCCGAAGTACCGGATTAGACTTCGCCCCAGTCGCTTAACGGTAAAGCCCCTGATTCCAAATCAGGCGCCGGCAGTTCGATTCTGTCCTGGGGTGCCAATTTATAAGTCTAAGGAAAGAGAGAGTAGTCAATAGTTCCCGTAGCTCAATGTTGAGAGCATCCGCCTTTTAAGCGGACGGTTGCAGGCGAGAATCCTGCCGGGAGCACCAAGGCGACATAGCTTAATGTAAAGCCCATGGCTCATAACCATGAAGATACAGGTGCAAGTCCTGTTGTCGCTTCCAATTTACTTAATTTATGCAGACACTAACCAAAGGTATATCCAATAAGATATTGCACGAATTCCGCGGACAGACATTCTGTCGTGTACAACGAAAATTGATCGATATACAATAATTATCTTCCGGAATCCGGACAATAAGCGGAGTAACCATGTTAAAGACAGTCGTCATCCTATTTTTAGGCATTATTTCCTTGTTGTATATTTTCAATCCGGGTGCAGGGATATTTGAACTTATACCGGATAATATTCCTTTTATTGGAAACCTGGATGAAGCAACAGCTGTTATGATTTTGCTGGCATGTTTGCGTTACTTCGGCATTGACATTGGGAATATTTTCAAACAACGCGATAACAAACGCATAGACAAAGATTGAGGCGAAAAACGCTTTATGGCAAGACTGATTATTGTTTGTGGTCCTACCGGGGTTGGTAAAACCACTTACTCCATTGGGCTGGCCAAAGAAATTAGTGCGGTTCGATTTTCCATCGATCCGTGGATGCAGACATTGTTTTCTAAAGACATGACGGAATTGGATTACTCCTGGCTGATAGAGCGGGTTTACAGATGTTATGATCAAATATGGGAAGTCAGTGAACAAATATTGTCATTAAACAATAATGTGATATTGGATTTAGGCTTTACGACCAAAGAGCAGAGGAAGGTTTTTGTGGACCGAGGCAGAAAATTGGATATAAACGCCGAAACACATTACCTTGACGCTCCGACGGAGGTACGCAGACAACGTGTCAACCGGCGCAATGCCGAAAAAGATCCCAATGTTTATGCCTTTGAGGTTACGGATATAATGTTTGATTTTATGGAACCCAGATTTGAAGTACCGGATGCCGACGAACTAGAAAATGGTTGTAAAGTGCAAAACATAGATTAGTTAACCCAATATCGTACCATGCACGAGTTCAATCTGGATAAACGTTTTGTCATTCTTTCAAGGATCGCGCTGGCAATACTTATCTTGTTTGCCTTATCGGGTCTTGGTTTGCCGTACCTGGCGAGCGAGAATGGTGTAGATGCAACGGTGCTTATAATCGTGACCATTTCCTTTTGCACTTTTTTCGGTTTTCTAGCTATTTTCGCTTGGATTGTCTTAAGAAAGATTCGCTATGCTGACGTGGTGGTGGACAAAGACGGCATCTGGTACAAGCACAAGGGAAAAGATCATGGCTTAGTGTCCTGGGGCCGCATTGAAAAGGTGAAAGAGCGTGCTCCTTTGCAGTGCCTGGATCTTATAGGGGCTGATGGGGCGCATTTGCTGCGTGTTGAATATCAGTTAATTGAATTTGAGCGGCTTAGAGATTTTATTAACGAAAGAGTGAGAAGTTTCGGGGATGAATTCATCCGATCACACTTCGCAAAAGGAGTATGGCATCATCTTTTTTACTTGCTGATCACGGCGTGCTTTGTAGGGATGGCGTGGTATGTGGGTGCTGAAGGGGAATACTGGTTTGCCGGGGTTTTTGGTGTTCTGGTGATTTTTCTAATTTATGAATATTTTACAACGGTTATATCAATTGCAATATCCACCAATTCTCTTGAAATAGGGTATCCGGCAAGGAAAAAATCTATACCGTTTTCGAACATTCTGGATGTGGTGTTAAACGATGAATTTGTTAAGGGCAGTCGTATTCCTGAGGTGGAAATTATCCTAAGCGATACCACCAAACCGTTAAAAGTAAGGCGATTGGATGTGGATTCAAATACATTGCATACAGTAATTAAAAAGGCTCTGCGCAGGTAAATATCGCGTGTTGTACATGAATGGCCATTATACGTGAATTGATTGAACGGCCACATATTTTATTCTAAGCAACTGCGTAACCTGAATATAAATAATTGAGTGGTACTCACGAAAATAAAGAGCAGTTCCCCGCAAGAGCCCAAATTTGAGAATAGGTGCAATTGCCTAATCGCTTGATTTCCGAATTGACCACCACCGCATTGTCACGACTCCAAATCCGTGTAAAGCCGGCATCATACACGCCTATTGTTTAATGGGTAACCACTATCACTTGCTTATCGAGACTCCCAACGCCAATTTAGGTCGAATTATGCGCCATATCAATGGGGTTTACACACAGCGTTACAACCACCTAAAGCGGACAGACGGCCCGTTGTTTCGAGG
>JAOUJW010000056.1 GCA_029882975.1 Gammaproteobacteria bacterium | reverse complement strand
ACAAGCCCCCGCTAGAGGGTTTGCGGTTGATAGTTAGCTTGGTGTTTTAAAACACCAAAGCAAATCTGAACGAGCTTACGCATGGCGGCACACAAAGCAGACATTTTGGTTTTTCCCTGCTTTAGCAATCGCTTGTATTGGGCTCTTATGTCCGGGTTGTGCTGGGTTGCCACCACAGCAGCCATGTAGAGTTTGGACCGAATCAGCGAACTGCCTCGCGATAAACGGATAGCTAATTAGTTTATCGAGAAAGATACAAGGGTGGTCACGGTTTTCTAAGTGAGAGTTGTGCCCACGCGGGCGAAACTCCACTTTTTTCCACCTCAACATAGCCCGCAATGGGCTGTGTTGATACAATACCCGCCTTTTAATCGGACCTGAGTAACCCTATGCGCACACGATTTGCCCCCAGTCCCACCGGTTATTTACACATTGGCGGTGCCCGCACAGCCCTGTACTCCTGGCTGCATGCCCGCAAACACGGTGGTAAATTTATATTACGCATCGAAGACACGGACCTGGAACGTTCCACCGCCGAATCCGTCAACGCCATTCTCGAAGGCATGACCTGGCTGGGACTGGAATACGACGAAGGCCCGTTTTACCAAACTCAACGGTTCGACCGCTACAAAGAAGTGATCCAGCAACTGCTGGACCAGGGCCACGCCTACCATTGCTACTGCAGCAGAGAAGAGCTGGACGCCCTGCGCGAAGAACAAACCCAGAAAAAACTCAAACCCCGCTACGACGGCCGCTGCCGCGCCCGCACCCAGCCCAAAGAAGGGGTGTCACCCGTGGTGCGCTTCAAAAACCCCGTGGACGGTGCCGTGGTCATCAACGACCTGATCAAGGGCAAAGTGGTGGTGCAGAACAGCGAATTGGACGACCTCATCATCGCCCGCAGTGACGGCACCCCCACCTACAATCTCACCGTTATCGTTGACGATTGGGACATGGGCGTCACCCACGTCATCCGCGGCGACGACCACCTCAACAACACCCCACGGCAAATCAATATGCTCAAAGCCCTGGGGGTCGAACCGCCCATATACGCCCACGCCCCCATGATCCTGGGTGACGACGGCAAGCGTCTGTCCAAACGCCACGGCGCCGTCAGCGTCATGGCCTATCGTGACCAAGGCTATCTGCCCGAAGCCCTGCTCAACTACTTAGTACGCCTGGGCTGGTCCCACGGCGACCAGGAAGTATTCAGCATCGACGAAATGATCCAGCTGTTCGAAGTCAAAGACGTCAACGGCGCGGCTTCCACCTTTAACCCGGAAAAACTCCTGTGGTTGAACCAGCAATACATTCAAAACTCCGACCCGGCCCACATTGCCCATCATCTCAGTTGGCACCTGGGCGAGCAGGGCATAGACCCCAGCCAGGGACCGGATCTGCTGGAACTGATCAAAGTACAGCAAGACCGAGCTAAGACCCTGGTTGATATGGCCAAAGAAAGTATTTGTTTTTACAAAGATTTTGATGAGTTCGACGCAGGCGCCGCAAAAAAACACCTGCGCCCGGTCGTTTTGGAAGCTTTTCAACACCTCAAACAAAAACTCCAAGCCCTGGACAACTGGGAACGCGAAGCCCTGCACCAGGCCGTGGTAGACACCGCCGAAGCCCTGGACCTGAAAATGGGTAAAATCGGTCAGCCCCTACGAGTCGCTGTTACGGGGACTGGTGCTTCACCCGGCATAGACGTTACCCTGGAGTTGATCGGCAAAGACCGCGTATTGCAACGCATTGATAAAGCCATGGAATTTATCCAAGCCCGAGCACAAAACGGATAAAGAATCGCTTGACGTCACGCAAGCCTCCCCGTAAAATGCGCCCTTCTCAGGCCAAAGGGGCTATAGCTCAGCTGGGAGAGCGCTTGCATGGCATGCAAGAGGTCGGCGGTTCGATCCCGCCTAGCTCCACCATACTCGCAGGATAGCCAAAAGGTTTTGTCCCCATCGTCTAGAGGCCTAGGACACCGCCCTTTCACGGCGGTAACAGGGGTTCGAATCCCCTTGGGGACGCCATTAAAAACAAAGGGTTAGCGGTAATCGTTAACCCTTTTTTTGTTTCTTACGGAAAAGTTACGGAAATTTCGGAGTTTCCATGATCCCTCTATTTCCAAATCAGATATTGGAAAATCGCGCCAAAGAAGAATTTTTAGATTGGTGTAAGCAGATCCCGTCACCTCCATATTACGACTCTCAAATTGTTCTAAGCGAATTCTTGAAAGGGAAAACTACATCTAATGATCCATTTTCTGAATTCGTGCTGGAAGTATCAAATAATTATTATGACCAAATTACGTTGAATGTAAAAATAGGTAGGGGTGAATACGTTCTTTCTGAATGTCAGACTTCCAAATCACGTCCCATGAAACAACTAGCGATAAGTTGCGGCATCAATACAAAGCTAAAGCTGGAAAACATGTACATTGAACATATGCATATTAATCTTACTGATTTGCATCTGGTCATGGAAATAACCGGGTGCAAAATTGGTGAAATTAACATTCTGACTAGTAACGATGGGCGAAAGTTTAGTTCTAAAATATCCAATACTTTCATAGGTAAGTTGGTACTAAATCCAGATGTAATTAACAACTTTAAAATTCATAGTGGATTTGTTGGCAACATGGAGTGCCCGCCCCCGGGAAGCAATAACCCATTTTCAGGCTCAATAAAATTTTCAAATAACACTGATTTTCCTACTAAGCCGATAGATGGTTTCATTCAGGGAGCACAACCATATAAAAACATACAGCATCATTTGAGGGCTCTTGATAATAATCTAGCAGCGGATATTTTTCACAGTTTAGAAATGCGAATGGAGCGCCACTATGATTCCCGATGGTCTAATGTGTTTAATTGGTTTTATGGGGCGATTTCAAACTATGGCGCTTCTATTGGCAGGCCAATTCTGTGGTTAGTCGGTTTGTTTCTTTTAACCTCTGTAGCCATTTATGGGATTGATGGTACCGAAAAGGCTGCATCTGATGACCAGTATCACGGTTGGCAGAGAAAACTAATTGACCCTGATAAAAATGATGCCCGAATGGCAAAAGCGTTTTACTTAACTGCAAGTTATACAGTAAATCCGTTAGGGGTATTCAAAACTAAAAACTTAGTTGTGCCAAAGGACTATCTTGCTCTTGCGATATCAACTGTATACAGTGTTTTTTCATCAGCGAGTTTCACTCTGTTAATTTTAGCAATTCGCCGGAGATTTAAACTAAAGTAACGGTCCAAGGAAAATAAATGAAACTAACCGTCCCTCCAATTGCAATTGCAGATGATGAAGGTTTTACCGACAAAAACGATATATTTAAAAGAGAGGACTTCGGGAAACGGATAGCAAACCTAGTGGAAAATTCCGGCGGCGATCTTGTGCTTGCTTTGGATGCTCAATGGGGCGAAGGTAAAACCACTTTCATTAAACAGTGGCAGGGGTATATCGGTTATCACCGGGATAATAAAATCGACTCTATTTACTTTGATGCTTTTGCAAACGATTACCAGAAAGATCCATTTTTAGCGTTGACAACTGAATTATATGAACAAGCCATAACTAGGGATAAAAAGTTCGAGAAAAAGTTTATTCAAATAGCGACCGCAGTAACGAAATCTTTGGTTCGGGGTGCCGTTAAAATAGGTCTGTCGACGGCTACTGGAGGCATAGTGAGCGGGACCGCTCTAGAGCCAACAGGGAATGATCTTTCGCAACTTGTGAGTGACCAAGTCGATACAATCGTAGCTGATCGTTTAAAGAACTCTGCCCAAGATAAACGGGCTATAGAAAATTTCAGAGATTTTCTTAAAGAGTTGGTAAACAATAAACCATTAGTATTTATTATTGATGAGTTGGATCGATGTAGGCCTGATTTTGCACTCGAATTGATAGAGCAAATAAAACATTTGTTCTCTGTACCTGGGTTAACTTTCCTGCTAGTCGTCAATCGTGCACAGCTTGAAGAAATGATTAAAGCTAAATACGGATCTGGTATAAACGGGGCGGTATATTTACAAAAATTTGTATCTATTTGGCTGGCATTACCAAGGCGGTCTGATGATGTTCATGATGATGTAACCAGTTATGTGGATTTTTGTATCAAGGCAATGTGGATCGAAGGCGAACCGCTAGACCATGATGGACTAAAGGTAATAAAGGATTTAGTAAGACTACACCAAACATCCAATAGAGGAATTGAAAGGATTCTAACCAATTTTGCAATAATTAGTAATGCAAAACCGAATAAACATTACCTGGCTTTTCATTTCTGCATTGGGTTAATCTGCTTTATCCGTTCGGAATTTCCTGAGCTGTTGACACTCATTAAAAAAAGTCACATATCAGCTGAGGATCTATTTGCAAAATTGTTCCCGGTGAGGTTTGACACCAATCAATACCAATCGTTGAAAGATGTTGGAATATTGTTGGAGATTCTAGTGGCAAATGTTCAGGATAGGCCCGGCCTTATTGGAAGGCATAAAGCTGTAGTAGATAACTATGGTAGTTCTTCGCTATTTAAGGTAGATATTCTAAACCAGGTAATTAATTACTTTTCTCATATTAGCGTAGACTGATTTCACGACATTCGTGGGAGATAGAAAAAACCCCGGCACGCATGGCCGGGGCTGGTAGTGGATTGATTGCGGGTTTATATAAACCGGATACCCGCCAACGTCGTGGCATTGTTGCTCAGCTCTTTTTCGAGCCGTTTTAATATCCGTTCCACCTCTGTAGTCTCAAAATGCTCCCCTGTATCGTCACAGTAAGCAGCGGCCTTGTGTAACGTGGAAACATGGGCCCAGATATCCCAAAGCGAATTGCATACCCGCTGGATTGCTTCGTCTTTACGCTGTAACTGCTCCACGCTATTCATTTGAAAGGGTGTATCGCTCATGCCGCACCTCCCACCAATTGGCTTTCCCGGTACTTTTTCAACTGCTCCTTGTTCATGGCTTTGAGCTTCAATACTTCGCTGTAAACTTCATTCACAAGGTCGTGGTATTGCTCCTCAGGGCGATCCAGGTCGAAGCGGTTTCCCTGCAGCGCCATCAGCGTATAGTTAACCATTAACCGGCCGGGAGCGAAGGCCTCTACCATCTGCACCCACTCGGGCGGTTCGTTTTTAATCTGTTCTTCGATTTCTTGATTGCGCTTATACAAGTAATCTTCCACAGCCTCAGTAAGCGCCGCGGTGTTCTCTTGTATGGCGGTTTGGATAACGCGAAGGCAGCGGAAAATATCGTCGTAGGCGTTATCAGATTCGTTTTCCACCGCTTTTCTAAGCATGGCGGTCTGTGCATGGGCATCCCAGAAGGCGCCTTCAATCTCGCCTATGTTGTGTTTCAGGATATCTTCTTTGCTTGCCCAGTCGGGTAGTTTGGGTTGGGTTTTCATGTGGTAGGTCTCCTTTGGTTTAGTTAGGCCACCGATCCAGTTCCAATCAGATAGGTGGCAAGCTGTACAGGTTGGAACTACCGCCCAAAGGAAACGGCCCCCTTTCGGGGCCTGCACAGCTCGCCATAAAACTACAGGCATAAAAAAACGCGCTCAAACATGGCACGTTGAGCCTCTGGGTTTCGGGGTTCCAATCCCGGCTGGATATAGCCAGCTAAACCAATCCTAGCACTCTCTCACAATGAGTCAAGCGGAATATATAAACTAAAAAAACCCGCCGCGCATATAACTCTAACTATGCCGCGGGCTCTGGGTGTTGTTAAGGACACCGCCCAGTGGTCCCATGTCACTAACTTGCAGCGAACTTCATCAATTTGATGGCATGGAAATCATTTACCGCACCACCTACCCGCTTGTAGGTATACAAAATAACAAACGGTTTACTGGTGTAAGGATCCAGCAATAATTTAACGCCTATACGGTCAACAATGGTATAGCCGCGCTTGAAATTGCCGAAAGCGATAGAATAGCTGTCTGCGGCAATAGCTGGCATGTCTTCACCCAGTGCCACAGGGAAGCCCAGCAACATATCAGGCTCACCGGCAACAGTAGACGGTTGCCACAAATAATTGCCTTGACCGTCTTTGAACTGGCGTATTAGTCGCGCCGTATCACGGTTCATTAACCAGCTTGCGCCGGCTCTGTAATCCGATTTAAGCGAATAAACCAAATCAAGCAGATTGTCCGTTGGGTTGGATGAAGCAAAGGCTCCAGCCGCACCAGAAGCCACATATTGAAGCGTTCCCCATGGCCGGGTTGCGTCGGTTGTGGTGGCGGTATCGTATGCCAGGAAACCCCTCGGTTGCTTTACACCGGTACCGGAAACAAACGCGGTATTTTCCTTACGTGTAAATTTGTCCGTAACTTTCCCGGTCAACCAGTCAACAATGCTGATCCTGGAATCTTCAATCAGTTTTTGAGTGACCTTTGGCGCGGCCTCAATTTCGTGGACAGGTACTTCAAACATGGCAACGTCCGGCGCATCAGTTTCACCCCGGGTTTCACGTTCGCCCACCCAATTTGCGTCGGCTTCGTCTTTGTCTATCGGTTCCTCAAATCGATCTGTACTTATGTCAACCACTCGGGCCAAGTTCCGCATCGGGGAGGTTTCAAACGGGACAACCGTCATTGCTTCTGAGACCGTCGGCAATACCAAGTACCCGCCGCCTGGGTCTGAATCAACAGACATAGACGCCTGAAAGCGACTTACGTCACCGCTTTGGATAAATTCACGCAGTGCTTTGTTTTCGAAATCTTTGGAGTGTTTGCGTTGATTCGTTCCGCCACCACCACCAAACCGCGCGCGGTTTGCTGCAGTTTCCAGTGCGTTGACTTGGCTGATTACGGATTCCAGCCGGGCTTCGTTGTTCTCTTTGAATTCGTTAAATGCGCCGCCGAGTTCCTCTACGGCTAATCTGATTGGGTCCATAATAGTGTTCCTTTTGCAATGTTATCGAAGTATCAACACCACAAAACAAGCGTCTCGCAGGCCTTGTAATGGTTGCGGCAGACTCTCTCTGCTGCGGGACGTGTCCGGCATCTCGCAGGAACACTTAGTAATTATACTACGGAACATCGATTAATGTGAGGTTGTGTCCTTGAAAATACCGTATTCCAAACCCTGCGCAATCTCAAAAAACCATGCAGCCAATTCGTTTTCATCTTCGTGATTGTCAAAGGCGTATTGAATCGCCGCACCCATTAATCCGCTGCTTACTTCATCCCTGGATGCGCCCATTGCTTCGCATTTTGTCGCCAGTTTTAGCGCCAGTTTTGCGACTTTGGTGTGTTTGTTTTCGTCTGATTCGGTCATTTTGTGCTCCTGCTGTAAGTATCGAAATAGTCTTTGTTTAGCATCACGGGTTCACGCATTGATTGGGTGATTCGCCGCTTTTCACCGGGAAGAAGTAAGCGCAACCGTTCAAGGTAGGCCGATTGGCTTTCGAATACCGGCGGATTTTCCGGATCAATTGGGGTATAGGATTTTAGGTGTTGGAAACGCTCGAAACTCCAACAAGGCCAAGGTATCCCAAACGAGTACCCCTGTGGATATTTTCGCTCGCACCAAAACATAGGGCGCCCAATTCCGCCTAAGCGTTTTCTTAGCTCCGGTGATTCGTATCGCCACCAACAGCGGGGGCGAGTGCCCGGGGAATGCTTTACCCAGTTCTTAATAATTGTCTCGCTATGCTGGCGCCAAAGAACTTCCAATTCAGGGGTGCCGCCATGTTCGTAATCGCTCAATTCAAAAGTGTTGTAGGTTTTCGGGAACGGGGCGTCGTTAATAAACGCCCATGCAAGCTCTGAAATTCCCTTTTTTTGCTTCGAAATACGTCGTTTTACTGGCATATTACCTCCGGTTTGATCGTAATGCGGGCGGCCTGTCCAGTTCCTCCGGTGTCCCGCAGTCCAAATCCAGTTCGCGTATCAAGCGAGCAAACGCAATACGCGAATCGCGCTCAATAGCAACTTCAGGGCGTGACTTAGGAGCGTCAAAGCGGTCCTGATACGTTAGCCCGTGTGTTTCTATGGCTTCTCTGGCTTCCTGACAGCGGTCCCAGGCTTCCGCCGCTAATGTCAAAAGTTTGTGATGGTGTTCCTCAAGAATGTAATTTTCCTGTACACTTCTGAACCATTTTTTGGTGCCAGAGCGTAGGTGTTTGGGTGGTCTCATAGTAACTCCAAATTTTTATTTCAACCGGGGCAGGTCGAGTAAAAGCAAGCGGAACCTAGCGGTAGTAGTTTCCCGATCTCTAGAGAATTACCCCCCCCCCCTGGGGGTACGCTTCGCTTTTCTCGCTTCATCTTCCGTCGCTCGCTGCAGTCTCACGTTAAACACGATTAGTCTATGCAGTAACGCACGTTGTTCATTGCTCAATGAATACTCCAAGTACTCTCTTAACTCTTTGGCCTGTCGCTTAAGCAAAGCCTCCAATCGTCTGTGATGCCGGACCATCATGCTGCTGGCTTCCTCGGCGGTATGGCTGGCCGTGCTTTGTCTGCCAGGGTTCGTAAATACATCTCTACCAACAAATTGGCGTAATGCTCCGAGCTTATGCCATAGCCTTTCTGGTCCACTATGTTCCAGCGTCGTGGTCCGTGCTTATGCAGGATCTGTCCTGCCTGGATTCGCAGTTCACGGGCTTGAGTGTCCAGGTCTGCGGCTTGGCTCAGTAGTCGTTTGACTTTGCGGTCTGGGTTGTTCATGCAGGTTCCAAGTAATAGTTTCGTGACCACTTGCCGCCGCTTACCTGTCGCCATTCAATTAGGCTGACATCAGTAAACCGGGTTAATGCTGCAAAAATGCGCTCTTTTCGTATCGGCTTAATAACGCCCTCAATGTCGTAACCGTCTCCAGAAAGTGTAATCACTGATACATAAAATCGGGCTCGCTCAGTAGCTGGAACAATCAAGAAAGTAAAACCGTTTGCATGGCCTTGTGAGTGGCATCCAGGTTTGGGAAGGAAATCAGATACCGGCTCAAACAGGAAGGATTGTTGGTTATGGTTGCTTTGACCATTGGTCATTTTGACCACCCCCATTGAAAAACAATTCCAATTGTTCCATTTCTGATTCGGGGATTGATTCCACTGTGAGCATGTGACTTTCAGAGCAATACCCCCGCCTATGCCAAGGTAACCAAGGAAGATTACAGAAGGTCAGTCCACAGGTTTTGCAGGTTGATTGTTTGTGAATCATAAGCAATTCAGTCCTAGGGTAGTGGTATTCTATAAAGGAGTACGGGAACCGTACTCTAAAACCCCAAAAATGGGCCTGACTGGTACGCCAGGCGTACCAATACACGCGTTCAAAAATGTCATTGGTACGCATCCCGTACCAATTCGGGCTTAATTGGTACGGCTGACGGGCTACCACTTTTAATTTTCCAAGTCGATTTTGGTTGTTTAGTTGACGGTATATCGAGTTTTCCATTGCATTCATCTACGGCAAAAAAGGTGAGGGCGTATAGCGTCGGCTTGTGTCTTCCGCCCTGCCTGCTGACTTCCAGCCAGTCAGCGCTCTTTAATTCCTTTATGGCTTTGTACAGAGTGTCTTTAGACTTCCAGTGTCGTTTCTCCATCATTGACCATGCACAGCAAAGGTCGCCATTATTCTTGCCGTTGTATTGAGCCAACAAGTCATTAAGCAACTTCACGGCATGGGGGCTAAGCTTTGCATAAGCAGCGCTTCTCAAAACTTGGTGAGTCATTGGCACATATCCACCGGATTCGCGCTTGTCTTTGACATTTTGCTTGGCCATAAAAACTTAACAAGGCGCCTTTTCCGGGCTCCAGTTGTTACCCTCGCTTTGGTATTCCTTCGGCGCGAAGTGTGCTAATTGGTGCCCTTGTTCCCCGTTTTTGTAGGGTCTAAGTGGGTTCAGGTCGCATACTTCGGAGTTACAACACCGGATCAGTTCTACGATCTCAAATTTGGTTCTAGAATCAAAAGGGCTTCTTTGACAATGGGGTTTTGCGTTGGTGTATAATGGTTCATAAGTTTGATTTTCCTTAGTATTGAGCCCGCCCAGTGCCTCACACTTGAGCGGGTTTTCTTTTGGTCTCGCCACAGTAACGGCCTCAGCAAATTTGTTATTCCCGGCGCTGTTTTTAATCGCCTGCGCAATACGCCGGGCCATGTCGTGGGTGATGATGTTACGCATTGCTGGCCGTTTCCATACGTTTGCGCCACTCGGTTTCCGCTTCATCGCTTACCAAAGTTCTTCGCCCCACTTTGGTAATACGTGGGCCTTTACCTTCTTTCTGTAGTTTGTAGAAAAATGCACGACTGATGCAGTTGTTTGCACAAAAGGCGGGGATATCTTTCATTTCGCTAACCTCCATCTGAGTAGACTCGCATATTCTGGAGTCTATGTAATTGGTGATGGATAGATTAAAGACTAGCGAAGAAAATCAGTAAATATAAACGGGAGAAATAGAGGGAAAAATCGGTTCGTTTACCGGCAAACGTACTAATTTTGGTCGTTTGCCGGTTTAGGCTAATTCCTTAGAATCAATGAGTTGCTTGATATGGCGTTGAATGGCTTTTTTCTTAAGTTGCACTTTTCCTGTATTGCAAATTTCATCTGCCAGCGCACCAACTTTTATTTGGCCTTTTAGTTTTTCGGAATCCCAAATAAAGAATTTTCTTTTGTCTGATGTCAGAATGCCAATTGCAGAGCTTTTGATTTGTACTTGGTCCTTTTTAGACTTGCTTTGTGCGCGTTGGCTTTGGGTGTTTGACAAGGCGTTAGATTGGATATGGGGAACATTTATACCCACAGAATAAAGCGTAATGGCAGAAAATGCGCGTGCTAAATCTAGGGAAACTAAAACCGGGGGTGGTTGTTTTTTTAAGGACATTGTTATTAGAATAAGTAGGACATTCCAAAAAATCTTAGATTGTTCAATTACGTTTATGGCGGATAGAATCGGTAAATTTTTTATATATAGAGGATCTGCATCTTTCTTGCTGTTCTCAATAATTTCTCTGTCAATTTTCTTATAGTCATGGTTTGGCGTAATGTGACCGAGTAATATCCCGATCTGTTCTCTTAAAGACTCCATTGTCAGGTTTTCACGATCCTGCACTAGTTTCCTGGCATCTTCATTCTCTTGACGCATAACAATTTGTTTTCGGGATAGGTACTTAAAAGGAAGCCCCATTTCGTATAAAAAAGAATGGCCTAAAGGTTTTCCGATGTGCTTTTTGTAAGCTTTATATTTGTAATCGTTCAATGTTATTTTATGGCATTGCTCTAAAAATTCTATCGCATTGTTTGCAAACCCCAGTGACGCGACAACTAGTTTTGTAATATCTTTTTGTTCTTCCTTTTCAAGTTTTTCAAAAAGACCGAGTAATACATCTGGTAGCAAATTGTGCATATCAGGCCCAAAAGGGGTGTTTTTTTTGTTTATCAAGAGCGCCATCAAATAGCCTCCACATTATCAGTAACAACACCAAACGCCGGCAGGTTGCTCCGTATCGTATCGGCCACATGGCTTGGCATTAGGTGTGCGTAATGTCGTTCGGTCATTCGGGTATCGGAGTGCCCCAAAGCAGCGGCAATGATTTGCAGTGGCACGCCTTTCAGAGCAAGTAGACTGCCATAGGTGTGGCGTAGGATATGGAACGAGACCGGCGGATTTATGTTGGCGTTTTTGCAAGCCTGGAGCATTGGGCGGGACTGGTGGGACTTGGCCCAGGGTTCGCCGGATCGTGTAAACAATAAATCGTCACGTCCTTTGTCAACGGTTGCCCTTTGGAAAAACTTCTGGCCTTCCTCGGTCAGGGCAACATGGCGTACCTTGCCGGACTTGGATTCCATTACGGTAATGGTTCCCGCTGAAGTGTCTAGGTGGTGCGGTTTCATTCTGATAATTTCCCCGTATCGGCAACCGGTGAGCAGGGCGGCCTGTACTATGTCGCGGAAGTCCTTGGGGCAAGCATTGATTAACCGCGTGCATTCTTTTTCGTTGAGGTATTCGATTTTCGGTTTATCGATGTTTTTATATGGCTTTACTTTTCGCCAAGCGGCATCGCTCTTTATTCCATCGATTTCTTTGTAGGCATGATTCAGAACGGCTTTGAATACGGTTAGGATTCGATTCGCAGTGGCTTTACGGCGCCGGAGGGCCTCTGTATCGTTTAAATCTACCTCAACGGGTTTGGGTTTGCCGTCTTTGCCGCGTTGCCGTATGGGTGCCGTTGCAAGGTTCTGGTGCCATGTTTTGAGCTGGCTGTACTTCAATTCGCTAACTAGTTTCTTTCTGAATTTCGGTAATATGTGAGCGTTAATTGTGCTTTGGGTTTCGTCGTATGACTTGCTGTTGATTCGGAACCAATCCAGGTAATCGTTTATTGCATCCTCAACCGTGTAACTGGTGGATGAGGTTTCAGCGTCGCCAAATTCTATCGCTTTCTTTTGGGCCTGTTCGAAACTGAAAATTTCGGCATTGTTGGGGTCTTCGTAGTCGTCCGCTGTCCCAATAGTGCAATAGTCGTATTTTCTGTCATCGCTCTTTTTTCTAGCTTGCCATTTACCTGCCTGGTTGTTTTTGCCTCTCCGGTATCCCAGTGCCAAGCCTTTGTGGATCTCCTGCCAGTAGGGTTCATGTCTGGGCTTTAATTTCGACCGGTTGTCCCGGTTGTTGAGCTTGAAATTCGGTATTGTTTTTGCCACGGCGGTAACATCCTTACGGAAACTTACGGAAAAAATGGTAGTATATCACCCTATACAAGAATAGACAGAGGTGTACTAATTATCAATGTAAACAGAGACATAGGGAGACTCTGGAAAACAGCGATATACAGAGAAATGGCCCTTTCACGGCGGTAACAGGGGTTCGAATCCCCTTGGGGACGCCATTAAAAACAAAGGGTTAGCAGTAAAAACTGTTAACCCTTTTTTATTTGTCAATGTTTTGTCAATAATTCCAAACAAAATCAAATGATTCCTTTAACACCAAAACAGATAGCTGAGAAGCGTGCAAAGGAAGATTTTTTAAATTGGTACAGAAAACTCCAAGCACCTAAAAGTTATAAGAATGAAGTAGTTCTTTCAAATTTTTCAAGAGAGTACAGCTCAAAAACAAAAGACGCAGATGTATTAAAAGCGCATACAGAATTCAGTAAATACGTATCTGAGAATTACTTTGAACATATTGCAATCGACCAAGCTCTGGGTAACGAAGAGTATACAATTGACGATCATAGTACATCGCTACTCAAACCAGTTTAATTTTTTTCAATTAATAAAGGCGCTCTAGGTAAGTTAGAGCTGCGAAACATGTATATTGAGAAAATATTGGTTTCTCTCCATGCTTCGCATTTAGATCTTGAGCTAGTCGATTGTCAGATCGGCGAATTGTGGGTTCAAAAAACTGGCAATCTACATCGTAGCAACTTAAAAATTACCAACACTTACATTGGGAAATTAGTGCTTGTTGAAGATACTATAGGAGATTTCGATATACGCGGAGGGTTCGTTGGTAATATTGAATGCCCGCCACCAGGAACTGGTAACCCTTTCTCAGGCTCCGTAAAAGTATCCGCCAAGGTTGATTTCCCAACAACACCTACCGAAGGATTTATCCAGGGTGCGCAGCCGTATAAAAATATGCAGCACCATTTCAGGGCTTTGGATAATCACTTAGCTGCAGATATTTTCCATAGCTTAGAAATGCGAATGGAGCGCCACAACGATTCGCCCTGGTCCAATTTATTCAATATATTTTATGGTCTGATATCTAACTATGGTGCTTCCATAGGCAAACCGCTCGCATGGTTGGCCGGTTTGTTTCTTGTGTGCTCTGTTGCCATATATGGATATGATGGTGCCGAAAAGGCCTCTGCTGACGATCAATACAGCGGTTGGCAGAAAAACCTAATCTCCCCAGATAAAGATACTGCGCGTATAGCAAAAGCATTGTACTTAACAGCGAGTTATACTGTTAACCCGTTGGGCGTGTTCAAAACCAAAAATTTAATTGTCCCGAAAGATTATCCTGCCCTTGCTGTATCAACTGTGTATAGCATATTTTCATCAGCAAGTTTTACGCTTTTGATTTTGGCGATACGTCGACGATTTAAGCTTAAGTAAGGAGTAGAATATGCGTGATGTTAGCGCTAGGGGTGAATCTGAATTTTCTAAGTAGTGTGCCGGATTATTCTATTGCCCAATGTTTTAAAATTTAACATTATCTCCGGCGTTAGATAATGCTGCGGTTTGATTTAGTTCATCGATTCCAACAAGGCCTTCTTCAAGAAGTTTGTGCATTATCATTATTGCGGAGCGTTGGGATACTTCCATTTTAAGAGATAAAGCGAGTTATGATCATTTCTGGTGTATGAGCACCTAGAAAGGGTGGCGTGCCCTTTGTTGTATAATTGTTTTCGCTGAAAAACAAACGACAAAGGAAGCACACCACATGAGCAAAGATAATGTT
>JAOUJW010000055.1 GCA_029882975.1 Gammaproteobacteria bacterium | reverse complement strand
TGGAGATCCGCGAACTGCTGGACACCTATGAATTTCCAGGCGACGACACCCCGATTGTAACGGGTTCAGCACTGAAAGCCTTGGAAGGGGATACCTCTGATATTGGCGTACCGTCCATTGAGAAGCTGATTGACGAAATGGACCGCTACATACCGGAACCTGAGCGTGCCATTGACGGAGACTTTCTGATGCCGGTAGAAGACGTATTCTCCATCTCCGGTCGTGGTACGGTAGTCACCGGACGAATTGAGCGCGGGATTGTGAAAGTGGGCGACGAAGTCCAGATCGTAGGCATAAAGGAAACGGCCTCCACCACCTGTACGGGAGTCGAGATGTTCCGTAAGTTGTTGGATCAGGGTCAGGCGGGTGACAACGTAGGGGTTCTGCTGCGAGGCACGAAGCGAGAGGAAGTAGAGCGAGGTCAAGTATTGGCCAAGCCGGGCTCGATTACCCCGCACACCAAGTTTGAAGCGGAAGTGTACGTACTGTCGAAGGACGAAGGTGGACGCCACACGCCGTTCTTCAATGGCTATCGTCCGCAGTTTTACTTCCGAACAACAGACGTAACGGGCGCGGTAGACCTGCCCAAAGACGTAGAGATGGTAATGCCTGGAGACAACGTGGCGATGACGGTGACATTGATTGCGCCGATCGCGATGGAAGATGGCCTGCGCTTTGCGATCCGTGAAGGCGGACGCACGGTAGGTGCCGGTGTGGTTTCCAAAATTATCGAATAGAGTTAGTCAGGACAGACCTGGGGCGGTGTGAACCCGCTGAGAGCATCGGGCTGTTGTAATGGTTCTTGTTTTAGCAGGGTAAGTTAGGCCAGTAGCTCAATTGGCAGAGCAGCGGTCTCCAAAACCGCAGGTTGGGGGTTCGATTCCCTCCTGGCCTGCCACTTGCTCAGCGGCAGGCATGGCAGTATTGAGAGAAAAATTTTGGAAAAGTTGAAACTGACAGTTGCTGTAATTCCTTTGGCGGCCGCTTTGGGTGGTTTTTACTACTACTCGGAAGAGTCGTTACTGTTGCGAGTCGTTGCGCTGCTGGTTGCTGCTGGATTGTCTATATTAATAGCAATGCAATCCGAAACAGGTCGGGCGGCGGCGGCATTTGTCCAAGATTCCAGAACTGAAGTACGCAAAGTCGTATGGCCTACTCGTAAAGAAACCTGGCAAACAACAGTGTTTGTATTGGTTGCAGTGTTATTTGTGGGCGTCTGCCTCTGGTTGATGGACATGTTTCTCGGCTGGGCAGTACGCTATTTCACCGTTTAAGAGGGCCCACTTATTATGGCAAAACACTGGTATGTGGTTCATGCCTATTCGGGATTTGAGCAACAAGTACGCCGATCGCTTCAAGAACGGGTAAATCGCAAGGGTTTACAGGACAAGTTTGGTGAAATATTAGTACCCACCGAAGAGGTTGTTGAAATGCGGGAAGGGCAGAAGCGCAAAAGCGAGCGTAAATTCTTTCCCGGATACGTGTTGGTCAATATGGAAATGGATGATGAGACCTGGCATTTGGTAAAAGATGCCCCTAAGGTCTTGGGCTTTATTGGTGGTACCGGTGACAAGCCGACCCCCATTAGCGAGAAGGAAGCAAACCAGATTCTGCAGAGAGTACAGGAAGGCGTGGAAAAACCGCGACCCAAAGTCTTGTTTGAGCCTGGTGAAATGGTGCGTATTATCGATGGACCCTTTAATGACTTTAACGGTGTCGTTGAAGAGGTGGATTACGAAAAGAGCAAAATGCGCGTCTCTGTCTTGATTTTTGGCCGTTCCACTCCGGTTGAGCTGGAGTTTGGGCAGGTCGAAAAAGGATAGTGAATTTATAGTTTCTGGATTTTTTGGTTCGGACTTATCCGAATTGGTTTAACAGGGGAGCCGGTTACTTTTTTAAAAACGTAACGGCGTTTGCACCCACACAGGAGTAATAATCATGGCGAAAAAAATTGATGCCTATATCAAGCTGCAGGTTGCTGCAGGTCAGGCAAATCCCAGTCCACCGGTGGGCCCGGCTTTGGGTCAACACGGTGTTAATATTATGGAATTCTGTAAAACCTTCAATGCCCAGACTCAAAGTCTGGAGCAAGGCATGCCAATTCCAGTTGTGATTACCGTCTACAGTGATCGTAGCTTTACCTTTGTCACCAAGACGCCGCCGGCCTCGATTTTGTTAAAGAAAGCTGCCGGTATTTCCAAGGGCTCCCCGGTACCTAACCGGGATAAAGTGGGTAAAGTCAACCGGGCCCAATTGGAAGAAATTGCCAAGACCAAAGAGCCGGATTTGACCGCTGCAGATCTGGATGCTGCTGTGCGCACGATCGCCGGCAGTGCTCGTAGCATGGGTATTGAGACGGAGGGTGTGTAATGGCTAAATTAAGCAAACGAGCAAAAGCCTTCCGGGAAAAAATTGAAGCAGGCAAATTTTACGATATTGGTGCGGCCCTGGATTTATTGAAATCCATGCCAACCACCAAATTTGCACAGTCTGTCGATGTGGCTGTGAATCTGGGTGTAGATCCGCGTAAATCCGATCAGGTTGTACGTGGTGCGACCGTATTGCCTAATGGTACTGGTAAATCCGTCCGCGTAGCGGTTTTTGCCCAAGGGGCCAACGCAGATGCGGCCAAAGAAGCCGGTGCTGATATCGTTGGTTTTGATGATTTGGCAGACAGTATTAAAAAAGGCAATATGGATTTCGACGTCGTTATTGCCTCTCCGGACGCTATGCGTGTCGTAGGTCAGTTAGGTCAAATTCTGGGGCCTCGCGGTCTGATGCCCAATCCCAAAGTGGGAACTGTAACCCCGGATGTGGCTAACGCAGTGAAAAATGCCAAAGCCGGACAGGTGCGCTATCGTGCTGACAAAGGCGGTATTATTCATTGCCCCATCGGTAAACTTAGTTTTGAAAATCCCAAGCTGCAGGAAAACCTGGAAGCTTTGCTGGCGGACTTGATCAAAATTAAGCCCAGTACTGCCAAAGGTGTTTATGTGCAGAAAGTAACCGTCTCCAGCACCATGGGGCCGGGTATAGCAGTGGATAAATCCACGCTGAAGATGTAACCGACTTTGTAACTTCGGCCCGGCATCCCTTGTGGGATACGGGGTCGGAGGTCGTCAAAGACCGTAGGTGCAGTACTTTTCCGGTATTGCTTAATGAGGATAATCCGACCTACGCAGACGGCGATGCCCAGACAAGCCCGACGCTTGGAAAAGGCCGCCGTAAACGGATGAATGTCCGCATTTGTCCTGTTTTAACTTAACTGGAGGTGTATAACGTGGCATTAAGTCTTGATCAGAAAAAGGCTGTTGTCGCGGAAGTATCAGAGGTTGCTGCCAAGGCTTATTCCGCAGTGGCTGCCGAGTATATCGGCTTGTCCGTTGATGATATGACCGTTTTGCGCAGCAAAGCCAGAGAGGCTTCTGTTTATATGCGAGTGGTGAAAAACTCCTTGGCCAAACGTGCCATTGAGGGTACCGAGTTCGCATGTATGTCAGACAGTTTGACTGGACCTTTGATACTGGCTTTTTCCCAGGATGATCCCGGTGCGGCGGCCAGAGTTATTTCCGATTTTTCAAAAGGAAATGACAAACTGGTGGCTAAAGTTGCCTCCGTTGGAGGCAAGTTGCTGCAAGCCGGCGAGATTTCGCGATTGGCCAGTATGCCCACCAAGGACCAGGCTATTGCTATGTTGATGTCAGTTATGAAAGCGCCCATTACCAAGTTTGTGCGCACTATGGCTGAACCGCATGCCAAGCTGGTTCGTACGGTGGCTGCAGTTCGCGACCAAAAACAGGCGGGTTAATTATTTCAACACCCAGGCTTTATGGGTATTAGAGGAGTTTATATACAATGGCTGTTTCTAAAGAAGATATTTTAGATACAATTTCAAACATGACTGTCATGGAAGTGGTGGATCTGATTGAAGCAATGGAAGAAAAATTCGGTGTTTCTGCCGCCGCTGCTACCGTTGTAGCTGCACCGGCTGACGCTCCTGCAGCAGCAGAAGAGAAGACCGAATTTGATGTTATTCTGGCCGGATTTGGCGACAACAAAGTTGGCGTTATCAAAGCCGTACGCGGTATCACCGGTCTGGGCCTGAAGGAAGCCAAAGCGCTGGTAGAAGGTGCACCTTCTGCAGTGAAAGAAGGCGTAGGCAAAGACGAAGCAGAAGACCTGAAAAAACAATTGGAAGAAGCTGGCGCTACTGTAGAATTGAAGTAAACTTGTTGCATAGACGATTGAATTTGCAACAAATTGTACACCTGAACTTGTGTAGTAATTTAACAGGTGTTTCTAGCTGGATGCATTGTTAATAGGACTTATTACATTAGATCAAGTGCTGGCTGTAATACAAAAGGCATCGGGCTGGTAGCGTAATGCTGCCGGCCTTTTGCTGCTTGTAAGTTTTTTATTGGTTTTAACATTTGCTGGTTGTAACAAGAGTCCCTGAGACCGGGCGTCTCACCACGTGTTGAATGATTTTGACTAAACAGAGGAACTCAAATGGGCTATTCCTTTACTGAAAAAAAGCGCATTCGTAAAGATTTTGGTAAATTTCCCAGTATCATGGATGTGCCGTATCTTTTGGCCATCCAAATAGAATCCTACCGCAAACTGTTGCAGGCTGACGTGCCTCTGGACAACAGAAAAGATTTGGGATTACACGGAGCCTTAAAAAGCGTTTTTCCCATCGTCAGTTACTCCGGCAACGCGGCTTTGGAATATGTCAGCTACCGTCTGGGTAATCCGACCTTTAATGTAAAGGAATGTCAATTACGGGGGCTCACCTATGCCGCGCCGTTACGGGTTACCGCGCGCCTGGTTATTTACGACAAAGACTCTAAGGCAACCCCCAAGCCTGTTAAGAACATCAAAGAACAGGAAATCTACATGGGCGAAATGCCCTTGATGACAGATAACGGTACCTTCGTGATCAACGGCACGGAGCGGGTTATTGTGTCTCAGTTACATCGTTCACCGGGTGTGTTTTTTGATCACGATAAGGGTAAAACCCATTCTTCCGGTAAACTGTTATATCATGCCCAGGTAATACCTTACCGTGGTTCCTGGTTGGATTTTGAATTCGATCCCAAAGATTGTGTATTCGTGCGCATTGACCGTCGCCGCAAATTGCCGGCCACGGTGATTTTACATGCCTTGGGGTACGACAATAACGAAATCCTGGGAATGTTTTTTGAGACCGATAGTTTTACCTTTACCAAAGAAGGGGCCAAGCTGGAATTGATTCCTGAGCGCCTGCGCGGGGAAACGGCCAGCTTTGATATAAAAATCAAGACCAAAGTATTGGTGGAAAAGGGCCGCAAAATCACAGCAAAACACATTCGGGATATGGACAAGGCCGGAATGAAAAGCCTGGTGGTTCCGTTGGAATATATTCACGGTAAATCTCTGGCAGAGGACATTGTGGAGAAATCCACAGGCGAAGTCATCGCCAACGCCAATGACGAACTCACCGAAGATTTATTGGCGGCCTTCGAAAAAGCCGATGTTAAATCCATCAAAACCATTTATACCAATGATTTAAATCAAGGACCGTTTATTTCGGACACGCTGCGGCTGGATTCCACCCGTACCGAGTTGGAAGCCCAGGTTGAAATTTACCGCATGATGCGTCCGGGCGAGCCGCCAACAAAAGAAGCAGCTCAAACCCTGTTCGAAAATCTGTTTTTCAATGAAGAACGCTATGACCTGTCTGCGGTAGGGCGGATGAAATTCAATCGCCGATTGGGATTGGACGATGCCAAGAAAGAACAGGGTGTTTTGGATAAGGAAGACATTGTCAACGTATTACGCAGTTTGATCGAAATCCGAAACGGCAACGGTTTCGTGGATGATATCGACCATTTGGGTAACCGTCGAGTGCGCTCCGTTGGTGAAATGGCGGAGAACCAGTTTCGCGTGGGCTTGGTCCGTGTCGAGCGTGCCGTGAAGGAGCGATTAAGTCTGGCGGAGAGCGAAGGCTTAATGCCTCAAGAACTCATCAATGCCAAACCGGTTTCGGCGGCTATCAAGGAATTTTTTGGTTCCAGTCAGCTGTCCCAGTTTATGGACCAGAACAATCCCTTATCTGAAATTACCCACAAGCGCCGTGTGTCGGCTTTGGGTCCGGGTGGTTTAACCCGTGAGCGCGCTGGGTTTGAGGTGCGTGACGTACACCCCACTCACTATGGTCGGGTTTGCCCTATCGAAACCCCTGAAGGCCCCAACATTGGTTTGATCAACTCCTTGGCGGTGTATGCTCGTACGAATGAATACGGGTTTCTGGAAACACCTTACCGCAAGGTGGTGAGTGGCAAGGTTACCGACGATATCGAATATTTATCCGCTATCGAGGAAGGGCAGTATGTGATTGCCCAGGCTAACGCCACCATTGATACGAAAGGACGGTTGACCGACGCTTTGGTATCATGCCGCCATCAAAACGAATTTACCATGTCCACACCGGATAAGATCGACTATATGGACGTTTCGCCACGACAGATCGTATCGGTTGCGGCCGCTTTGATTCCCTTCCTGGAGCATGACGATGCCAACCGGGCTTTGATGGGTTCCAATATGCAGCGTCAGGCGGTACCCACCTTAATAGCCGAAAAACCCGTGGTAGGTACCGGAATTGAGCGTTCTGTGGCGATGGACTCCGGGGTAACCGTATTGGCCAGACGCGGTGGTATTGTCGATTCGGTGGATGCCGGCCGTATTGTGGTCCGCGTGAATGACGAAGAAACAGCTGCCGGTGAGCCGGGTGTGGATATTTATAATTTAACCAAATACACCCGATCCAACCAAAACACTTGTATTAATCAAAAACCGCTGGTGCGTCCCGGAGATGCCGTGGAACGCGGCGATGTTTTGGCGGACGGGCCCAGCACGGACATGGGTGAACTGGCTTTAGGACAAAACATGCTGGTGGCGTTCATGCCCTGGAACGGTTACAACTTCGAGGACTCCATTCTGATTTCAGAGCGGGTGGTACAGGAAGACCGTTACACCACCATTCACATTGAAGAGCTTACCTGTATGGGGCGCGATACCAAATTGGGTCCGGAGGAAATCACCTCGGATATTCCCAATGTGGGTGAAAGTGCCTTATCCAAGTTGGATGAATCCGGCATTGTGTACGTCGGGGCAGAAGTTAAGCCCGGCGACATTTTGGTGGGTAAGGTAACGCCAAAAGGTGAAACTCAGCTTACTCCCGAAGAAAAACTGCTACGGGCGATCTTCGGTGAAAAAGCTTCTGACGTGAAAGATACTTCCTTACGCGTTCCCTCCGGTATGGACGGCACGGTTATCGACGTTCGCGTGTTTACCCGTGATGGTGTCGAGAAAGACGCCCGAGCGCTGCAGATTCAGGAAGCTTCTCTGGCCAGCGCCAAAAAAGACTTAAATGACCAGTACCGTATCGTGGAAGACGACATTTACCAACGTGCGGAAAAACTGCTGATCGGTAAAGTGGCAGCCGGTGGACCCGGTGGTTTGAAATCAGGAACCAAGATCGCCAAGTCTTATTTGGACGAAGTCCCGCAAGCGAACTGGTTTGAGATTCGACTCAAAGCTGACGATGCCAATGCACAGTTGGAAGGTTTGGCGGAGCAAATGAAGCAACAACGTGCCGAGTTGGATGCCCATTTCGAAGATCAACGGGCCAAACTGACCTCCGGTGACGAATTGGCTCCCGGTGTGTTGAAGATGGTGAAGGTCTACCTGGCAGTGAAACGTCGTATTCAGCCCGGCGACAAAATGGCCGGACGCCACGGTAATAAAGGGGTTATTTCCATGATTGTACCTGTGGAGGACATGCCTTATCAGGAAGACGGCACTCCGGTGGATATCGTGCTCAATCCTTTGGGGGTACCTTCGCGTATGAACGTGGGTCAGGTGTTGGAGACCCATTTGGGTTGGGCAGCCAAAGGCCTGGGGTTCAAGATTGGCCGCATGCTGGAAGAACAGCGTTCCATCGCAGAAGTGCGCGGTTTTATGG
This sequence comes from Gammaproteobacteria bacterium, assembly GCA_029882975.1. Lineage (NCBI taxonomy): Bacteria > Pseudomonadati > Pseudomonadota > Gammaproteobacteria > Gammaproteobacteria bacterium. The sequence goes on along the minus strand of JAOUJW010000055.1, from coordinate 8,774 downwards.
ATGATATTTACAACCAAGGTGAAGGGGTGAAAGTAGACCTTAAATCCTTGAATGACGGCGAGGCGATGGAGCTGGCTAAAAATCTGGTAAAAGGGGTTCCCATGGGAACGCCTGTTTTCGACGGTGTGTCGGAAGATGAAATTCGCCGCATGTTGAAACTGGCCGGATTGCCGGAATCCGGACAGACCACGCTCTATGACGGTCGTACCGGAGAAGCTTTTGAGCGCCCGGTCACGGTTGGTTATATGTACATGCTCAAGTTGAATCATTTGGTCGATGACAAAATGCATGCCCGTTCCACCGGTCCTTACAGCTTGGTAACCCAGCAACCTCTGGGTGGTAAGGCCCAATTTGGTGGACAACGTTTTGGGGAGATGGAGGTCTGGGCTCTGGAAGCCTATGGTGCTGCCTATACCTTGCAGGAAATGTTGACGGTCAAATCCGATGACGTGAATGGTCGTACCAAGATGTATAAGAACATCGTTGATGGTGATCATCAGATGGAAGCAGGCATGCCGGAATCCTTTAACGTCTTGATTAAAGAGATTCGGTCCCTGGGTATCGATATCGAACTAGAGCATTAACAGAACATCAGCTGACATACGGCAGGAGAAGCGATGAAAGATCTATTGAAGATTTTAAAGGCGCAGGGGCAGGTTGAAGATTTTGACGCGATTCGCATCGGTCTGGCTTCACCGGAAAAGATTCGATCCTGGTCTTACGGAGAGGTAAAAAAACCGGAGACCATTAACTACCGCACTTTTAAACCGGAGCGGGACGGACTTTTTTGTGCCAAGATTTTTGGTCCTGTGAAGGACTATGAATGTTTGTGCGGTAAATATAAACGGCTGAAACACCGTGGCGTTATTTGTGAAAAATGCGGTGTGGAAGTCACGCTGGCTAAGGTGCGTCGTGAAAGAATGGGGCATATCGAGCTGGCCAGCCCGGTAGCGCATATCTGGTTTTTGAAATCACTACCGTCCCGCATTGGTTTATTGTTGGATATGACCTTGCGTGACATTGAGCGAGTACTGTATTTCGAAGCATTTGTGGTTATTGATCCGGGTATGACACAGTTGGAGCGCGGTCAGTTGCTCACCGATGAGCAGTACTTGGAAGCCATAGAAGAATATGGTGACGAATTTGACGCGCGAATGGGTGCCGAGAGTGTTTATGAGCTGCTGCGCAATATTAATTTGCAGGAAGAAGCGGCGACATTACGTGAAGATATCGCCGAGACTAAATCTGAGACCAAATATAAGAAATTCACCAAACGACTAAAACTGGTGGAGTCTTTTCTGGAGTCCGGCAATCGTCCCGAATGGATGGTTATGACGGTGTTGCCCGTATTACCACCGGAACTGCGTCCATTGGTGCCGCTGGACGGCGGGCGTTTTGCCACTTCCGATTTGAACGATTTGTATCGCCGGGTCATTAATCGAAACAACCGTCTGCGCCGCCTGTTGGAACTTAACGCGCCCGATATAATCGTACGGAACGAAAAACGTATGTTACAGGAGTCCGTAGACGCCTTATTGGATAACGGTCGCCGGGGTCGAGCCATTACCGGGTCCAACAAACGTCCATTAAAATCCTTGGCTGACATGATCAAGGGCAAGCAAGGTCGTTTCCGTCAGAACTTGCTGGGTAAACGCGTGGATTACTCCGGTCGTTCTGTTATCGTGGTGGGGCCTACCTTAAAACTGCATCAGTGCGGGTTGCCCAAGAAAATGGGTTTGGAGCTGTTTAAACCTTTTATTTTCAGTAAGTTGGAGTTGCGCGGTTTGGCAACTACGATCAAAGCGGCAAAGAAAATGGTGGAGCGGGAAGGTCCGGAGGTTTGGGATATCCTGGAAGAGGTGATTCGCGAGCATCCCGTCATGCTCAACCGTGCACCTACATTGCACCGTTTAGGTATCCAGGCATTCGAGCCGGTTTTAATTGAAGGTAAGGCAATCCAGTTGCATCCTCTGGTTTGTACCGCATTTAACGCCGACTTTGACGGTGACCAAATGGCGGTACACGTGCCGCTTTCCATTGAAGCGCAAATGGAAACCCGTGCTCTGATGATGTCCAGTAACAATATCCTGTCACCGGCCAATGGTGAACCTATCATCGTACCGTCTCAGGACGTGGTTTTAGGTTTGTACTATATGAGCCGCGAGCGCGTCAATGCCACGGGCGAAGGTATGATGTTTGCCGACATAAATGAAGCACACAAAGCCTATTCGCTGGGTTATGCCGATCTTCATGCTCGCGTCAAAGTGCGAGTTCGAGATCGTGTACGCAATGAAGCGGGTGAAATTGAATCCAAGTCGCGAGTCATTGATACCACGGTGGGTCGAGCTATCATCATGGAAATCCTGCCTCCGGGTCTGCCGCTGGAAATCGCCAATCAGCCTATGACGAAGAAAGCGATTTCCGGCATGATCAACGCCTGTTACCGACAGGTGGGGTTGAAAGAGACGGTTATATTTGCCGACCAGTTAATGTACACCGGTTTTCATTACTCTACCAAAGCGGCTGTTTCTTTCGGTCTGAACGATATGGTGGTACCGCCAGAGAAACAAAAAATTATCGCCAACGCCGATGCACAGGTTCAGGAAATTGAAGAACAATACAGTTCCGGTTTGGTGACTAACGGTGAGCGCTACAATAAAGTGGTAGATATCTGGTCCAATACCAATGATTTAGTCGCCAAGGCCATGATGGATGTGTTGGGGTCCGATACGGTTATTGACCGCGATGGTAACGAGATTAAACAAAAGTCCTTCAACTCCATTTACATGATGGCTGACTCCGGGGCACGAGGTAGTGCTGCCCAGATTCGCCAGTTGGCTGGGATGCGTGGTTTGATGGCAAAACCGGACGGTTCCATTATCGAAACGCCAATACCGGCTAACTTTCGCGAAGGTTTGAACGTATTACAGTACTTTATTTCGACCCACGGTGCTCGTAAGGGCTTGGCGGATACCGCGCTGAAAACAGCAAACTCCGGTTATTTGACCCGACGTTTGGTGGATGTGGCTCAGGATTTGGTCGTGGTTGAAACCGATTGTGGTACGGATAAAGGCTTGTTCAAACAACCACTGGTTGAAGGTGGTGACGTGGTGGAAACCTTGAGTGAGCGCGTGTTGGGTCGTGTTCTCGCCAGAGATGTATACAAGCCAGGTACGGACGATGTGTTGGTGGAAGGCGGTACCATGCTGGACGAGAAAATGGTGCAGACGTTGGAAGAAAATGGGGTGGATCAGTTATTGGCTCGTTCACCCATTACCTGCGAAACCCGTTATGGTGTGTGTGCCTCATGTTATGGTCGAGATCTGGCTCGCGGTCATTTGGTGAATTCCGGTGAGGCTGTGGGTGTTATTGCTGCCCAAAGTATCGGTGAGCCGGGTACTCAGTTGACCATGCGTACTTTCCACATTGGTGGTGCAGCGTCTCGGGCGGCAGCGGCGAACAATATCGAAATCAAATCGAAAGGTTTTGTGCGCTTACACAATATAAAAGTGGTGCAGCGTAAAAACGGTAATCTGGTGGCGGTCTCCCGTTCCGGTGAGGTCACCCTGGCAGATACCCATGGCCGTGAACGCGAGCGCTACAAAGTGCCCTATGGTTCGGAGATTAGTGTTAAAGAAGGGGATGAGGTGACTTCCGGTCAAGTGGTAGCGACCTGGGATCCACATACTCACCCCGTAATTACTGAGGTAGAGGGGATCATCCGCTTTAACGATTTGGTGGAAGGGATTACTGTACAAAGAGAGATGGATGAATATACCGGTATCTCCTCCCTGGTTATCATCGACCCCAAACAACGCGGTACCAGTGCCAAGGATATGCGTCCCATGGTTAAGCTGGTGGATGCGGACGGCAATGACTTAAACATTGCGGGCAGTGAAGTGCCGGCTCACTACGTACTGCCGGCCGGTGCTATTGTAAACCTCGAAGACGGAGCCAGAGCGGAAATTGGCGATGTTATTGCTCGTATTCCGCAAGAGTCCTCCAAAACCCGTGACATCACCGGTGGCTTGCCACGAGTTGCTGAGCTGTTTGAGGCAAGAAAGCCCAAAGAGCCGGCTATTTTAGCAGAGATTTCCGGAATTATCAGTTTCGGAAAAGAAACCAAAGGTAAGCGTCGTTTGGTAATTACACCTAACGATGGTGACGCCTATGAAGAGCTGATTCCCAAATGGCGCCATATCACTGCGTTTGAAGGTGAGCATGTGGAACGGGGTGAAACCATTGCCGATGGCCCACCCAACCCTCACGACATATTGCGCTTGCTGGGCGTGGAAGAGCTGGCAGTGTACATTGCCAATGAGGTTCAGGAGGTTTACCGTCTGCAGGGGGTGAAAATCAATGACAAGCACATAGAGGTCATTGTTCGTCAAATGTTGCGCCGAGTGGAAGTAGCATCTCCCGGTGACAGTAAATTCCTTAAGGGGGAGCAAATGGAACGCTCTCGCTTCCTGGAGGAAAACGAAAAACTGCAAGCGGAAGGGAAGCTTACGGCGACATATGAGCCTTTGCTGTTGGGTATTACTAAAGCCTCTTTGGCGACAGAATCCTTTATTTCTGCTGCCTCTTTCCAGGAAACCACCCGAGTGCTCACAGAAGCATCTGTTGGCGGAAAAGTGGACAACCTGAGAGGTTTGAAAGAAAACGTCATTGTTGGTCGTTTGATTCCGGCTGGGACCGGTTTGGCCTATCACGAAGAGCGTCGCCGCAGGCAATCGCCGGAAGAGCCGCAATTTGCTCCTAAGGAATCCTCTGTTGATGATGCCAGTTCTGATGGATCTGCTGAGGAGCAGGTTGTCAATCAATAAATTGGTCGCCATAAACCCTGTATTATATAGGGTTTATGGCTCTAATTTTGTCCCTTTACGTGTTTCCTAGGATAAATTGACTGGCCTCAGTGTTTTAGATCTATTTGCATCTTGACAGGATGCGGTCATAGGCCTAAAATTCGCGCTCTTTCTCAGACAGGCGGGACCGTCTCGCCTGTCGTTTTATTTTGGGTCGGAGCAACTGAATGCCAACAATCAATCAATTAGTACGGAAACCGCGTGTGCGCCAGACCGTAAAGAGCAATGTTCCCGCGCTGGAAGCCTGTCCGCAAAAACGCGGCGTGTGTACGCGTGTGTACACCACGACGCCGAAAAAACCGAATTCAGCTCTGCGTAAAGTGGCGCGTGTCAGGCTGACCAATGGTCAGGAAGTAACGACATATATTGGTGGTGAAGGGCACAATTTACAGGAGCACTCCGTAATCCTGATTCGTGGCGGTCGTGTAAAAGACTTGCCGGGTGTGCGATACCACACTGTTCGCGGTAGCCTGGATACATCCGGTGTTGCCGAGCGGCGCCAAGGGCGCTCCAAGTACGGCGCGAAACGACCAAAATCTTAGTAGATTCAGTCGTTTCAATACGTAGACATATACAAGGTAACCATAAGGTACACAGGTAGAAAAATGGCTAGAAGACGAGTTGCTGCAAAACGAAACGTGCTGCCAGACCCAAAATTCAAAAGCGAAACCGTGGCGAAGTTTGTCAATATGGTAATGCTGAATGGCAAAAAATCCGTCGCGGAAAAAATTGTTTACGGCGCGTTGGATGCGGCTATGGAAAAAACCAAAGCCGAGCCAATTGAAATGCTGACCAAAGCGTTGGACAACGTACGTCCCATGGTGGAAGTTAAATCCCGCCGCGTTGGTGGCGCAACTTATCAGGTGCCCGTAGAAGTTCGTGCTGAACGTCGCACGACGCTGGCCATGCGTTGGTTGGTGGACTCAGCAAGAAAGCGGAGCGAGAAATCCATGGAACGCCGCTTGGCCGGTGAAATTATGGATGCTGCTGATAATCGTGGCTCTGCAGTGAAGAAACGTGAAGATACACATAGAATGGCTGAAGCCAATAAAGCTTTCGCGCATTATCGCTGGTAAGATGTACGGCTGGCTGATCAAAGCAGACGCAGCGAGTTAAAGTTGATAGTCAAACAGACAAAAGTCAGAGACTTAAGAGCGTGGCACGGAAAACACCAATTCACCGTTATCGTAATATTGGCATCATGGCGCACATTGATGCCGGTAAGACGACAACAACAGAGCGAATCCTGTTTTACACAGGGATTTCGCACAAAATTGGTGAAGTTCACGATGGTGCCGCCACCATGGACTGGATGGAGCAGGAACAAGAGCGCGGGATTACCATTACTTCCGCGGCAACAACCTGCTTTTGGAAAGGCATGGATCAGCAGTTTGAAGAGCACCGGATCAATATCATCGATACGCCGGGGCATGTGGACTTCACCATTGAGGTTGAGCGTTCACTAAGAGTTTTGGATGGCGCCTGTGCCGTGTTTTGCGCGGTAGGTGGTGTCGAGCCCCAATCGGAAACCGTTTGGCGGCAAGCGAATAAATATCACGTACCGCGGTTAGCGTTCGTGAACAAGATGGATCGCGCCGGCGCAGACTTTTTGCGCGTGGTGAAGCAGATCAAAAAGCGTTTAGGCTCTACGGCAGTTCCAGTGCAGATCCCCATAGGCGCTGAAGAGTCGTTCCAAGGTGTGGTGGACCTTATTCGTATGAAGGCCATTTACTGGAACGAAGAGGATCGTGGCGCCACTTATGATGCCAAAGAGATTCCAGCCGAACTGCACGCCGAATGCGAACAGTGGCGGGAGAGCATGGTGGAGGCTGCGGCGGAAGCCAACGAAGAACTCATGGAGAAATACCTGGAAACAGGGGATTTGTCCGAAACAGAAATTAAGCTGGGTTTACGCATTCGAACTCTGGCCAACGAGATTGTCCCGGCCTTGTGCGGTTCGGCGTTTAAGAATAAAGGCGTTCAGGCAATGTTGGACGCAGTCGTGGAATACATGCCTGCGCCTACTGATGTGCCGGCAATCAAAGGTCATCTGGATGATAAGGCAGAGACCGAGGTGGAAGCGCCGGCATCCGATGGCGAGCCATTCGCGGCATTGGCTTTTAAGATTGCAACCGACCCGTTTGTGGGTACGTTGACTTTCTTCCGGGTATATTCAGGGGTGTTGAACTCCGGAGATACCGTTTACAACCCGGTCAAAAGTCGTAAGGAACGCATTGGCCGTTTGTTGCAAATGCATGCGAACAGTCGGGACGAGATTAAAGAAGTTCGTGCCGGTGATATTGCCGCAGCGGTAGGTTTAAAAGATGTAACCACAGGGGAAACCTTGTGTGATCTGAAGCGAATAATTACGTTGGAGAAGATGGATTTTCCCGATCCGGTTATCTCCGTCGCCATAGAGCCGAAGACTAAAGTGGACCAGGAAAGAATGGGTATCGCTTTATCCAAGCTGGCGCAAGAAGATCCTTCATTTCGAGTTCATACGGATGAAGAATCGGGTCAGACCATTATTTCCGGGATGGGCGAACTGCACCTGGAAATTATTGTAGATCGCATGAAACGTGAGTTTAAGGTTGAAGCCAATGTTGGGGCACCACAAGTGGCTTACCGCGAAGCGATTACCAAGCAAGTGGAGGCGGAAGGAAAGTTTGTACGCCAATCCGGTGGTCGGGGTCAATACGGCCATGTGTGGCTGCGAATTATGCCAAAAGAGCCGGGCAGCGGTTACGAGTTTGAAAACGCCATTGTCGGTGGTGTCGTTCCGAGAGAATACATCGGCGCGGTGGATGCGGGTATCCAGGAGCAAATGAAAAATGGAATTTTGGCCGGGTATCCTATTGAAGATGTGAAAGTGGCTTTATTTGACGGTTCCTATCACGATGTGGATTCCAGCGAGATGGCGTTTAAAATCGCCGGATCCATGGGGTTCAGAAAGGGTGCTTTAGAAGCTGACCCCGTGTTGCTGGAACCGATGATGAAAGTAGAAGTGGTAACCCCAGAGGAATACATGGGGGATGTGATGGGTGACTTGAACCGTCGTCGTGGCATAGTGCAGGGCATGGAAGACAGTCATACCGGAAAAATTATCCGGGCCGAAGTGCCGCTGGGCGAAATGTTCGGTTACGCCACGGACCTGCGTTCCATGAGTCAAGGCAGAGCCACGTATTCGATGGAATTTTGTAAATACAGTCAGGCGCCGTCCAGCGTGACTGAAGCAGTTATGAAACGTATGAGATAATAGATCGAGTTAAGCGTGACAAGATCTGAGAATTTAACTTTAAACCTACTGTAATGAAAAAGGGGTACCAGCGTGTCCAAAGAAAAATTTGAACGAACGAAACCGCATGTGAATGTAGGAACGATCGGTCACGTCGATCACGGTAAGACGACGTTAACGGCGGCGTTAACCAAGGTGATGGCTGATAAATTCGGCGGGGAGACGAAGGCGTACGATCAAATCGACAGCGCCCCGGAAGAACGAGCACGCGGAATCACGATTGCTACGGCGCACGTAGAGTATGAATCTCCCAACCGCCACTACGCCCACGTAGACTGCCCCGGACACGCGGACTATGTAAAGAACATGATCACAGGTGCGGCGCAAATGGACGGAGCGATCCTGGTGGTATCCGCGGCTGACGGTCCGATGCCACAAACGCGGGAGCACATACTGCTGTCCCGCCAGGTTGGTGTACCGTACATACTGGTGTACATGAACAAAGCGGACATGGTGGATGACGCCGAGCTGCTGGAACTGGTAGAAATGGAGATCCGCGAACTGCTGGACACCTATGAATTTCCAGGCGACGACACCCCGATTGTAACGGGTTCAGCACTGAAAGCCTTGGAAGGGGATACCTCTGATATTGGCGTACCGTCCATTGAGAAGCT
>JAOUJW010000054.1 GCA_029882975.1 Gammaproteobacteria bacterium | reverse complement strand
TGTTTATGGTCTTTATGTTTAGCACAGTTCTGTGGCACCTTCCAGTAATTTGATCAATTAGTCCACAAAGTTTGGTTGTTAGTCGATCATTTTTGGGGTTGGTGTCATTGTGCATATTGAACTGCTGTATTTTACTTTTTATTACCTGTGTTCAATATGCCCTTTAAAAGATTTTTCAGACTTTAGGATATGGATTTGGGATGACCCGATTTTCCTTAAAATAATCAATGGGTAACAGGGAACGAATGGTAGTACCGGTGGGATTTGTTTTAATATGGGAACTGGGAAATACTGCAATTTTATTGAAGGGCGTTTTTTGACTGACAAGTGCTTATATAGGCACTATATCTGACTTATCGTTTAGATCCTTTCTACAAAAATCCAGCATGGCGGATTGTTGCGCTGCTCCGGACAATGCTCTTGGCAGCTCCATAAGTCGCTGGGCAGGGTTTGAACCCATTGACTCACTTCATTCGTTTCCTCTGCTCCACCAGGGTGACCTGGATAGACCATAATACTGATTATGCCCTCACGGCTGAGCAGTTTTACACTTTGCTCCAGGGCAAGTCGCGTGGTTTGGGCTTGGGTTATTACGGCGTGGTTAGCACCGGGTAAATAACCCAAGTTAAACACAACCGCTTTCACTTGGCCGTGGTAAGACTGTGGTATGTGTTGCACCATTTGTTCATGCCCCGCTTGGAACAACTGCACCGGGACCTGGGGGCACTGCTGCTGTAAGCGCTGAAGGGTTTTCTCCAAGGCAGTGCTTTGTATATCAAAACCGAACACCCGGCCTTGCTCACCGACACACTGGGCTAAAAACGCGGTATCGTGACCATTACCCACTGTAGCATCCACCACCACATTGCCGGGTTGCAAGTGGGACGCTAATATCTGCTGGGCCAGGTGCACTAATCTCATGTATAAAACCGTCCCACGTTCACCAGTGCCGGCAGCGGAGTCTTTCCGATTAAGAAGTCGCTCATGACGCGGGCAAAATACGGTAGCATTAACGATCCTTTGGAACCGAATCCGTTGAACAGGTGTAAATACGGAAATTCCGGATGTGGCCCTAATAAAGGCCGTCGATCCACGCTGGCCGGGCGCACCCCCACTTGCAGTGCTGTCACCTGGTAATCTGGGATGGTGACAAACATACTTTGGAGCGCATCCGTTAACTCGGTTTGTGCGCCGGGGTCTGCGGGAACTCCTTCCGGGGTTAAATCACAGTTGTGGTTATAAGTGGCACCACAACGGTAGCGTTGCTCAGATAGAGGTAGCAGCCATTTTCCTCGATTAATGATTTCCCGGCTTAGCAGAGCAGTTGACTCCAGAGTAAGTATTTCCCCTTTAACGGGCCTCATTCCCACGCCGCAAAACCAGGGATTACGCACGACACGATACCCCTCACAGAACACCACACGCTGTGCCCGAAGCCCGTTCCACTGTACCGATGCCGAAGATTGAATCGTATCTCTTCCCGGTAACTGCAGTTGGGAATAGTCAAATTGGCCCGTGGTGAGACAACCTTTGTCGTTAAAGTACTGCCGGTAACATTGGAGTAAAGCGGAGATATCCACAAACCCGCTGCGCGTCTGGCGATACGCGCCAAAGTCCTGTTGTAAATGGGACAACTCTTTATCTTCCGGCCCCATTTTTTGACCACACCAGGAGTCATAACCCGGGCTCTGCTGCCGCTTCAGCCATTGCTGTTGTTGCTGTTGTGATTGAAATAACTGAATCAGATCTCGTTGAAAAAAGAATGGCCGGGAGAATTCCCGCTCCATATCACGATAGAAATCCAAAGCAAAGGGATAACACTGTTCCAAGTACCAGGTTTTAACCAGGCGTTGCCCGGTGACGGGATTGATTAAACCGGCTGCCACTCGCGATGCTGCATTGGGGTGGACATCGTCTACGATATGCAGTCGTTGCCCCGATTTTAGCAGCGTCCAGGCTAACAACGATCCGGCCAAACCCTGCCCGATTATCAAGATGTCTACCTGCTGCATAGACCGTCCCGCGTGTCAGTTCCTATGCCGACCATGGCTGGAACGGTGATTCAGGCGCTGTTGTACAAATCAATAACGGTATTGTCGGCTTGGTTGCGTTTTTCCTTGGCCGCATCGTTGCGCCGTGCCTGTACACCCAGCAAATACTCCGGGGTGACGTCACCGGTGGGATAACTACCGTCAAAAACAGAGGTATCAAATTGCTGAATATGACGATTACCGGTTTTTGCGGCCTTAACCAAATCTTCCAGATCCTGGTACACCAACCAATCGGCGCCTATTTCCTTACAAATTTGCTGTTCGTCACGGTTGTAACCGATCAATTCATCCACGGAGGGCATATCGATGCCATAGACATTTGGGTAACGAACGGGAGGCGCGGCAGAAGCGAAATAAACCTTATTGGCTCCCGCGTCCCTTGCCATTTGAATAATCTGGCTTGAGGTTGTGCCTCGCACAATGGAGTCATCAACCAACAACACATTCTTACCTTTAAACTCCAGGTCGATTGCATTGAGTTTTTGGCGCACGGATTTTTTACGTTGCTTCTGTCCCGGCATAATAAAGGTTCGACCGATATAGCGGTTTTTAACAAACCCCTCTCGATAAACCACCCCCAACCGATTGGCCAGAGGCAATGCGGACGTTCTACTGGTATCGGGAATAGGGATAACCACATCAATATCATGCTGGGGAAAACTGCGCAGAATTTTTTCCGCCAAATACTCGCCCATACGCAAGCGGGCTTTGTACACGGAAATGTTATCCATAATGGAGTCGGGACGGGCAAAATATACATGCTCGAATATACAAGGGCTCAGCGTCTGAGACTTGGCACATTGTTGAGCATGGAAACTGCCGTCATCCTGAATAAACACCGCTTCTCCCGGTGCAATATCCCGTACCAATTCAAAACCCAGGGACTGCACAGCCACACTTTCAGAGGCGATGATGTATTCCATGCCCTGTTCAGTTTCCTTTTTCCCGAAAACCACGGGGCGAATACCATTGGGATCACGAAATCCCACAATACCCACTCCGGTAATCATGGCCACGACAGCGTAAGCGCCTTTACAACGCTCATGCACACCCGCGATGGCGGTAAAAATATCACTGGCATCCAGGCTTAATTTATTTTGTTGTTGTAATTCATGAGCTAACACATTGAGTAAGACTTCAGAATCGGAATCCGTATTGATATGGCGTCGATCGGCTTTAAACAGGTCCTGTTTCAGCTCTTCATCGTTGGTTAAATTACCGTTGTGTGCCAAGGAAATGCCAAAGGGTGAATTGACATAAAAGGGCTGGGCTTCGGCGGAGGATGAGCATCCGGCGGTGGGATAACGCACATGGCCAATGCCCATTTTTCCCTTCAGTCGCAACATATGTTCGGTCCCGAACACATCACGCACTAAGCCATTGTCTTTGCGTAAAAACAAGCGACCGTCGTCACAGGTAACTATACCGGCGGCGTCCTGGCCTCTGTGCTGCAACACCGTTAAACCATCGTACAAAGCCTGGTTAACCGGCTCTTTTGCCACTATTCCAATTATCCCACACATAATGTTTCCGCCTCACTTAAAAAACTGCACGGATGTGCTTTTTCATCGAGCGCACAGCCAATCTCTTTAATTTTTCAACCGTATTCACACTATTTGCACATGGGTTTATCCGGCCTTGGCAAACTGCTCTGCCAATTCCGGGGCAACGGTATTCTGCAACCACAGGGCCATTTGTTCGAAATGACCAATCAACACCGAGTCCCCCCACCATGGGTCTTCCGGAATAGTGGTCAATCCAGCCAATAGCACCAAGATAGACACCACAACGGCTCCGCGGGCCATACCAAAGATCATCCCGATCATACGGTCGGTCCCCGTTAAGCCGGTACGTTCCACAACATGTCCGGCCAGGTGATTAATCAACGCTGCCAGCATCAGGGTTAAAACAAACAAGATAGTGAAAGCTACAACAATACGAATAGACGGAATGGTAATACTGGAGAGAAACAGCTCCGCCAAGGTGTTGGCAAAGCGTAAGGCGATCCAAAGGGCCGCCACCCATCCCAGCAACGACAAAGCTTCGCGTACAAAGCCTCGCATTAAACTGATCAACGCCGAAACCAAAATAATGACGGGAATTACAAAGTCAACCCAGACCATATTATATCGCTATACCAGTTCTACTGTGCCGTTAAGTTCGGCAATTCTAGCACGAAAATGGGCCAAGTATGCGCTCATGGGTAGGTTAACAGCAGCGCTTTAAGGCGGGTTTCACTTTCAACCGTACGTAGCAAATTATCCGCTTTCTTGCGGTCCAGCTCAGGTCCAACCCGGACCCGATAAATGGGGCCATTTTTGCCACGCCCGGTCACAACAAAACTGGATAAACCTTTCTTACGCAATCGATCCCTTAAAGTCATGGCATTTTTTTTCTTATAAAAACTACCCACTTGCACAACCCACCCGGTTACGGGCGGTGTGGCCTTTTGCGATGATGGGGTATTTATGGCTGGGGTTGGATTTTCAGGGACAGAGGGATCCGGATCGGTGTGGGATTGCTCGATTTGAGCCGAAGCCTGTGTTGCCGGCGTTTCGTTTGAAGCCTTGGACTCAGTCGGTTGAATCAATGGCACTTTTTCCAAAACCTTGCTGGGCACCTGCTCCGGCACCTTGAGTTGCGACGCCACTATGTCGTAACTGGGCTGAGGCGGGATTCCAGACTGAAAGCGGGACTGAAACTGACCATTGCCTGAGAACAGCATGGGAAGAAAAATCACCGCCAGGGAAATTAACACGATAGCGCCAACCAAACGCTGTTTGAGTATATTATCCACCAATTTCCCCCGAATCCGCTTAACCACCCATTAGGATGGCTGCGGTAACACCTGGGCGAGGGTGTGGAAGGAGCCGAACACTACCACTTTATCCCCCGGTTGAGCAGTCTGCATAAGTACATCATAGGCCTCTGTCACCTTTGCGGTGCTATGTACAAATACATCTTTTTTCAATTTGCGCAAACTGGCTGCCAAATCCGCGGCATCAGCACCGCGACTCACCTGCAGGCTGGCCACATACCAATCATCCACCAAGGGCATCAGAGGCAGAACACAGTCCAGAAAATCCTTATCTTTCAGCATACCCACCAAGGCATGGGTACGACCGGAAACAGGATGTTGTTCCAGATACTTGGCCAGCTCCTTACAGCTTTGAGGATTGTGTGCCACATCAAAGACTTGGGTGAATTTTCCGGATATGGTTTGGTAGCGACCCGGCAAATTCGCAGATTTGAGACCTTTGTGGATATGGGCTTCACTCACGGGGAATTGCTGTTGCAAACTGGTGACCACCATTAAAGCGCAGGCGGCGTTGCGCAGTTGCACCTCGCCATCCAGGCGTGGAAAAGGCAAATGCTGATACTTCTCCGTCACATGGGACCAATCCCAATGATCCGATTTTTTCTGAATCACAAAATCGTAGTTGATATAAAAGGTTTTGACGCTGAGTTCCCGGGCGATTTCCTGTAGTGACATGGGTGGAACCACATCTCCACACACCATAATATTGCCTTTTCTGAGGATACCGGCTTTTTCCCGGGCAATGGCATTGCGGTCTTTACCCAACCATTCCACATGGTCTATGCCGATACTGGTAATCACGCTGATTTGGGGATCGATCAGGTTCACTGCATCCAAACGCCCACCTAACCCCACTTCCAGGATAATGATATCCAGATTTTGCTGTCTAAAGCACCAAAAAGCCGCCAAGGTACCAAATTCAAAATAGGTCAGAGGTACATCGCCTCGCACCGATTCCACCGCTTCAAACGCTTGGCAAAGAGTCTCATCACTAACGGGCACGCGGTTGATACAAATCCGCTCGTTATAGCGAAACATGTGGGGTGAAGTATAGGTTCCCACCTTATGGCCGGCTGCGCCTAGGATGGCTGCCAGCATTTCCACAGTAGAACCTTTACCATTGGTGCCTGCCACAGTAATCACCGTGGTACCACCAAAGTCCAGTTGCATCAGATTATAAACTGTGGCAACCCGTTCCAATCCCAGTTCGATTTCTTTGGAATTGAGAGTCTCCTGCCACGCCAACCATTCAGATACCGAACGCTGTTGCATCAATAATTAGTTAACCCTTATCGTTTGTTGATTCGATGGTTTGTTTGACTCTATGAATCTACGGTGCCGGTTGCCGCGTCAAAACAGTCAGTAATCCAGCCACTCTTTCACGCATTTCCCTCCGGTCAACGATCATATCAATGGCACCATGCTCCAATAAAAACTCACTCCGCTGAAATCCTTCGGGCAAGGTTTGTCGTACAGTTTGCTCAATAACCCTGGGCCCCGCAAAACCAATGAGTGCATTAGGTTCACCGATATTGACATCTCCCAACATGGCCAGACTGGCTGAGACCCCGCCCATGGTTGGATCGGTCAGCACACTGATAAAGGGAATTCCCCGCTTTTGCATCCGGGTCAACGCAGCGCTGGTTTTCGCCATTTGCATGAGTGAAAACAGTGCTTCCTGCATGCGGGCACCACCACTGGCGGAAAAACACACAAAAGGAATATTGTGCTCCAGTGACTGGTCCACACAACGAACGAACTTCTCGCCCACAACGGAACCCATGGAGCCCCCCATGAACGCAAATTCAAAAGCTCCGGCCACAACCGGCACTCCGCAAACCTGGCCCATCATACCCACGAAGGCATCTTTCTCTCCGGTGCCTTTTTGTGCCACATTGAGGCGATCTTTATACTTTTTCAAGTCCTTGAACTTAAGCACATCCACCGGTTCTACATGTTGTCCGATTTCCTGCCGCGGCTCTTCATCCAGAAACAAGTCCAAACGCCGCCGCGCACCAATGCGCATATGATGTTCACATTTTGGGCAAACACTAAAATTACGCTCCAATTCTGCTCGGTATAAAACCGCATTACAGACGCTGCATTTGCTCCACAAACCTTCAGGAACGGCTTTCTTTTGCCCGCCTTCTATACGTATGCGCGATGGCAGTAATTTTTCCAACCAGCTCATTAATCACCAACTTTCATTTTCAATCAAACGGTCCGTCACACCCGTAGCGACATTTACATGCGCTGATCCATGGCCTGACGCATATCCTTTAACAGGGCTGCAATGGCTTGCAGCATTTTATCTTTTTGTTCCGAGAAATTCTCAACTAATTTTATGATAGCACTGCCCACCACCACACCGTCGGCTATTTGAGCAATTTGCGCAGCGGAGGTGGCATCTTTAATACCGAATCCCACCCCAACCGGCAGTTGGGTACATTGACGAATTTTCTCAACTTTCTCCGCAACCGAGGCAACATCCAAAGTGGACGCTCCCGTAACACCCTTTACCGAAACATAGTATACATAACCCTTGGCGGCTGCACAGATGGTACGAATTCGATCCATGCTGGTGGTCGGCGCAATCAAAAATATGGGTTCCAATTGGTACTTATCCAGCAATGGCATCAAATCACCGGCTTCTTCCGGCGGCATATCCACGGTTAACACCCCATCCACACCAGCCGCTGCTGCCGCCTCGGCGAACTGTGCATAACCCATGACCTCGATAGGATTCAAATACCCCATTAACACTACCGGGGTACTGCTGTCACGGCGACGAAACTCCCGTACCATCTCCAGCACATCCCCTAAACCCACGTCGTGAAGCAATGCTCGCTCGCTGGCCTTTTGAATCACCGGACCATCTGCCATGGGATCGGAAAAGGGTACACCCAGTTCGATGATGTCGGCACCACTTTGCACTAACATGTGCATCATTTCCACGGTCAACCCAGGATGCGGGTCGCCTGCGGTTATATACGGAATCAGGGCAGAGCCCGACGCCAATTTTGCAAAAACTTCACTGATTCGGCTCATGATTAAACCTTATTGACACAAAAACTGTTCAAACTTGTTCACAGAATTCAACTAATCCCTTCAATATTCTCTATGGCAGCCACGGTGTGAATGTCTTTATCGCCCCGCCCGGATAAATTCACAATAATAATTTGCTCTTTATCCATCGTGGGGGCCAGTTTGGCGGCATAGGCCAGTGCGTGGCTGGACTCCAAAGCGGGAATAATACCTTCGATACGGGTCAGATCGTGAAACGCCTGCAACGCCTCCTGATCATTGATGGCGGCATAGTTGACTCGCCCCACATCTTTCAACCAAGCGTGCTCCGGCCCCACCCCGGGATAATCCAATCCGGCTGACACGGAATGGGTCTCTATAATTTGACCATTTTTGTCTTCCATTAAATAGGTACGGTTTCCATGGAGCACCCCAGGCTTTCCGGCACACAAAGGCGCGGCATGCTCGCCGCTGTCCAAACCCTTACCAGCAGCCTCTACCCCGGTCATCGCAACACTGGAATCGGGTAAAAAGGGATAAAACAGACCTATAGCATTTGAGCCACCGCCCACACAGGCCACTAAATGGTCCGGCAAACGGCCTCGCTGCTGCAAAATCTGCTCTCGCGCTTCACGGCCGATAATCGCTTGAAAGTCCCGCACCATGGCAGGATAAGGATGGGGGCCGGCAACCGTGCCAATAATATAGAAGGTGTTATCGACATTGGTGACCCAATCACGCATTGCCTCGTTCAAGGCATCCTTCAGGGTACGTGAGCCGGATTCCACCGGCACCACCGTGGCTCCGAGTAATTTCATCCGATACACATTAATGGCCTGGCGCTTAATGTCTTCTGCGCCCATGTACACCACACACTCCAAACCCAAGCGCGCCGCCACAGTGGCAGTCGCCACGCCATGTTGCCCGGCACCGGTCTCAGCGATGATGCGAGTCTTGCCCAGACGTTTAGCCAACAGAGCCTGACCAATGGTGTTATTGACCTTGTGCGCCCCTGTGTGATTCAAGTCTTCCCGTTTCAGAAAAACTTGCGCACCACCGAGCACACGGGTCCAGTTGGTAGCAAAATACAAGGGACTGGGACGACCCACGTATTGGCGTAAATCCTCATCCAGTTCGCGCACAAACTCCGCGTCATGCTTCACTTTTTCATAGGCCAGCCGCAACTCTTGCAAAGGCACCATAAGCGTTTCGCTAACAAACAATCCGCCATAGATTCCGAAATGGCCGCGCTCATCCGGCATAGCGGTAAAATCCGGTGGATTCTGTAACTGTTCAGACATTATTTACACCTCTAATAAAAGCAGCCATGGTATCAGGGTCTTTAATCCCTTTTGCCACTTCCACACCGCTGCTCACATCCACGGCAAAGGGCCTAACGGAGGAAATGAGCTTCCACACATTGTCCGGCGTCAAACCACCCGCCAAAATAATGGGTTTGTTCAATTTCTTGGGGATCAAGGACCAATTAAAGGTCTTACCCGTTCCACCGGCCAAGTTAGGATCATAACTATCCAGCAACAACCCTCGGGCACCGGCATAGCGTTTACATTGCGCTTCCAGGTCTACGCCATCCCGCATAGGGATGGCTTTAATATAGGGCTTATTGTAGCAGGAGCATTCGCCCGGCTCCTCATTACCATGAAACTGCAAAATATCCAGGGGCACCCGGTGCAATACAGCCGCCATTTCCTGAGGTGTGGGATCCACAAACAAACCCACTACGGTAACAAAGGGCGGCAGCACCGCAATGATCTCTTTTGCAATACGCACATCCACAGCCCGAGGACTTTTTTCATAAAACACCAGACCAATGGCATCGGCACCGAGCATAGCCGCATTGAGGCCATCGTCAGGTCTGGTAATCCCGCATATTTTCACCCGCGTACGCATTTGTTTTCCTCACACCGGTTTCCAAAGCAGTTGCTCATCTGACACTCTGGGTAATCCATAACTGTCATCGTATTCCACGTCCACCAGATACAAACCACACGGGGGACTGGTGACGCCACCCAGGCTGCGGTCACGACTTTGTAACACCTGCTCCGCCCAAGCGACCGCTTGTTCGCCGGCACCAATCGTCATAAGAACACCGGCAATGTTGCGCACCATATGATGTAAAAAAGCGTTGGCCCTGATTTCAATGGTGACCCATTCCCCGTTGCGTCTTACCTCAATGGAATACACATGACGCACCGGCGATTTGGCCTGGCATGCCGTAGCGCGATAGGCATTAAAATCATGCTCCCCCACCAAAGCCTGGGCGGCATCGGCCATACGTTGCTCGTCCAGGGGGCGGTATTCCCAAGTCACCCGCTTTGCCAGAAACGTGGGCCGCACTGGCCGGTTCAATATGACATAGAGATAACGCCGTGATTTGGCAGAAAATCGGGCGTGGAAATCCTCACTCACCATTCTAGCCCAGGTTACCACAATATTTTTGGGTAAATTAGCATTACAACCAAACACCCAGGATCGTTGAGAACGCTCTGATTCCGTTTCAAAATGAACAACTTGCGATAATGCATGGACACCCGTATCGGTTCGTCCGGCACAGATCACTCGAACCGGATGATTGGCCACTGTGGTTACTGCTTGCTCCACACAAGCCTGTACAGTGGTTACATTATCACCATCCTGTAATTGCCAGCCATTATACGCACTGCCGTCGTATTCTATTCCCAATGCAATCCGCATGGTCGCTCACCATAAAAACAAGAGCGGCATTGTACTAAAAAACAAAGGGAAAGTTACGGTAAGTGTGTAATTTTAACCCAAAGATCGCTGAAAAGGAACGGAAACAGGGATAAAACACAATAAAATCAAAGACTAGAACTGGAACGCTCGAGATGAAAAAACGGGGGATTGCACAAAGCGTAGGCGCTGGGCAGGCGCCGCAGCGCCTGCCCATCCCTGTTAATTGTACAACTCTCCCTTTTCGTACTGTTTTCTAAATTTTTTGGCCGCCCGAAGAGCTTTTTGCTCGTCTTTATCAGAAATATTGTTTACATCGCCGACAAAAAATGTCTTGTTGTTTGGATTACCCCGTGAATCCTTAAAATGAACACTGTAGCTCACATACGTTATACCGCGACGTTTATCAAACTTGGTGGTTCGGGAGATACCCCGCAACCCGGTATTACTTTTAACAGGGCGTTTGGCTTTTTCATAATACTTCTCACGGATCATATCACGCCATTCCAGTGCCGCTTTTAGTGCCTTGCGCTTGCCACCGTGTTGATTGTGAGAAAAGTATTTGCTTCGCTCAATGCCTTTACGAACCACACGAACCTGATAGCCCATGCCATCCGGTTCGGTTATATTTTCATGCTTAGCCAATGCTCTCTACCTCTCTGTCTGTTTTGAATGATTTTCACCCACATTGCACACACGCACGCGACTGTTATCGTCATTCTTACGCGAAATATGCAAACCCTGTTTTTGTTGTAGACCCGGTCACAGTACATCCATACCTGCAACTGAACGTAGTCTCATATGTGACAAAGCTTGTAACATTTAAGACACCAGAACCACATCACGACTGTCCCGGCCTGAGAAAACTTCCGCTTCGTTGTTTGGCATTACTCAAAAACACCACTCACCGATTTGCCACACGGATTTTCTCAGACGCTCATTATTATTTTTTCAATGGGCCTTCCATAATATTAACTCGTGTTCCTATTTCTACAAGTTCAAATAACGAAATAACATCCAAATTCCGCATTTTTATACAACCATGAGACGAAGGCACCCCCATAGCGTCATCATCCGGACATCCGTGTATGTATACATAACGCGACATAGTATCCACATTGCCGAAACGATTACGGCCCGGCTCCAATCCACTTAGCCACATTATTCGGGTTAGTATCCAATCTCGGTTGGGGTGTTGCTGTTTCATGGAAGTTTGATAAACCTCACCAGTGGGGCGGCGACCCACGAAAACCGTTCCTGGATCGCAATCGCTGCCAATTTTTGCTCGTATCTTATGCAAACCACGGGGAGTACATTCACTATTTTTAACTTCGCCGGGACCGTTCTTGGCTGTGGCTACAGACACATCCATGAGCACCTTATCCTCAGACCGCAAACGCAATCTCTGCTGCGCAATGCTAACCTCAATGAATGCCAGTGACGCCATCGACTAATTCCAAGTGTTATAGGGCTGTTGACTTAAACACACATTATAGTAGCGCGGATCCGCTGATACTTCTTCGCCCAACCAGGAAGGTCGCACAAAATCTTCATTCTGTTGAGACAGCTCTATCTCTGCAACAATCAATCCGGCATTATCGCCGGCAAACTCATCGATTTCCCAGACATGCCGATCAACTGTCACATAGTGACGTGTTTTTTCGACGGTTGCACCTACACACAAAGCCTGCAACATCTCCCGGGCATCAGTCATTGGAATAGGATACTCATACTCAGTTCGCACAATCCCTATAGTTGCGCTTTTAATATTTAAAAACGCCTTCTCGCCACTGATACGCACCCGAATCGAGGATAGAGTATCCATGCCTTGTTTTGTTGCCGAGATGCGCTGTAAATACCCCTGACTCATAAACACGGAGTGGTCTACACTTTGCCGCCAATCGCAACTACTTAGTAGGAATTTTCGTTCAATTTCTGTTGCCATCTTTTGATAACTCAGCCCGACCCCATTGCTTAACCCAGTTTCATAACCCGACATCGCCCCCATTCTTGTAACAAATAGGTTACTGCCGTCAGTTGATCGCCCGGGCTTGTATAAAGTTTCGCAAATATACCAAGCCAGGCCAGGGTACACAAATTATGTAAATTTTTTGTATACACTTCTGCACTCCACCAAACAACTTTAAACAGTGGCAAACACAACCATCTTGACCCAAAACAGCAACCCGGTTCACAATATTGGAATGTTTTTTGCCAGATATAATCCCACATATTTGCTATAGTCAAATCTTCAGCGTGGCACACTAGTTGCCCAAATTAGATAAACACAAGGGTATTTTGAATAGCCTAAATCACATGACCAATAATCAAACCTTAACAACTTGTACAGCAGGTAATTCTATGACTCATTGCTCCACCCAATTCACGAAGCAAACTCGAATAACCCTATTCCGTCAGATTTTAATCATCGTACTGTTGCTACTTCTCAGTTTGGGAGTGCAAGCAGCCGCACCGGCGTTTACATTGAAAGACCTGAACGGTCAAAATGTCTCTCTGAAGCAATTCAAAGGCGAAGTAGTGTATTTGGACTTCTGGGCTACTTGGTGCCCACCCTGTCGAAAATCCTTTCCGTGGATGGATCAAATGCACCAGCGTTATAAGGACTTGGGTTTGAAGATTATTGCTGTGAGCCTGGACGGTAAACGTGACGTTATTGACAAATTTCTAAAAGAAAATCCTGTCAAATTTCTGATCTTACACGACCCTGATGGCAAGGTTGCTGACGCTTACAAGTTAAAAGGTATGCCCAGTTCTTACCTCATCGACCGTCAAGGTAATATCCGCGTTACCCACGCCGGCTTCCGTGACAAAGACAAATCCAAACTGGAATCCAGTTTCAAGGAACTCCTTGCCGAATAAATTCATTTAAGGCGTCTTCGTCTACACTTTAGTTATACCTGTTTTATCCGTCTACAATTTATGGTGCTCGCCCCGGAATCTTACCGGGGTGAGTTCCCCTGCATTGATTTGTAAAACCGGTTTTACATTTTACGGAACAAAATTTGCTGTTTTAACGATTCACCCGAACTTTCACCAACCCCAATCAAGAGGGAAGAACATTGGCGGCAGACATAGGATTGATTGGCCTCGCAGTGATGGGGCAAAACCTGGTTCTCAATATGAACGACCATGGCTATAAGGTAGCCGTGTATAACCGTACTCGATCTAAGACAGACCACTTCCTCGCCGCCGCTGCCAAAGATACTCAAGTACAAGGCACCTACTCCATAGAAGAGTTTTGTACCGCATTGAAAGCTCCCCGTAAAATCATGGTGATGGTCCAGGCCGGAGCCGCAGTGGACGCCTTGATCGACTCCCTACTACCGTTCTTGGAACCCGGCGACATTATCATGGACGGCGGCAACTCTCTTTTCACAGACACCGACCGTCGCTGCCGGTTTCTTGCCGAAAAAAATCTACACTATTTGGGCATAGGCGTGTCCGGTGGCGAAGAAGGCGCCCGGCACGGCCCTTCCCTGATGCCGGGTGGTCATGCACAAGCTTGGCCCCAGGTAAAGGAAATCTTCCAGGCTATTGCCGCAAAAGTTAACGGTGATGCTTGTTGCGAATGGATTGGAGCCGGCGGCGCCGGTCATTACGTAAAAATGGTACATAACGGCATTGAGTATGGCGACATGCAATTGATTTGCGAAGCTTACCAATTGCTGCGCCAAGGCTTAGGTTTGACCATGACGGAATTGGAAAACACTTTTTCAAACTGGTTAAAAGGCGTACTGGATTCCTACCTGATAGAGATCACTCGGGATATTTTTAAAGTTAAAGATTCAGACGGTGAGCCGTTGGTGGATAAAATTCTGGACACAGCCGGACAAAAGGGCACAGGCAAATGGACCGGAATTAACGCACTGCAAACGGGCATTCCATTGACCTTAATCGGCGAGGCGGTTTTTGCCCGCTACCTATCTTCACTAAAGGAACAACGAACCGATGCGGCGAAAATTCTAAAAGGACCTTCTGCACACTTTGAGGGAAATCGTGATCAATACATTCAACACATTCATGATGCTCTATATGCTTCAAAAATCATTTCCTATGCCCAAGGATTTATGCTCATGACTCAAGCCTCTGCAGAAAATCAATGGGACTTGAACTACGGCAATATTGCTCTGGTTTGGCGCGGTGGCTGCATCATCCGCAGTCGCTTTTTAAATAATATTAAAGAGGCTTATGGGAACAACAAACAACTGAGCAACCTATTGCTGGATGAGTTTTTCCAACAGGCCGTGCAAACAGCTCAACCCGGTTGGCGTAAGACCGTACAACTGGCCGTGGAACTGGGTATTCCAACCCCCGCATTTTCCTCTGCCTTAGCATTTTATGACGGCTATCGCTCTGAGCAAGTACCGGCCAACTTATTACAGGCGCAAAGAGACTATTTTGGCGCCCATACCTACGAACGAATCGATCAACCACGGGGTCAGTTTTTTCACACCCAATGGGCTTAGAAAAGTACTTTTGGGCATGCTATAACAAATTCAATTCAATCTAACGGACCGATTATGACCAACAACGTAAGCATTGAACCTTGCAGCTATGTAATTTTCGGATCCACCGGACATTTGTCTCGTCACAAATTAATGCCGGCCCTATACCATCTGGAAATTGAAAACCGACTCCCCGACAACACCCAAGTACTGTGCATCGGCCGCAGCGACTGGCAAACCGAAAGCTGGCGCCAAGAAGTCAAGGAAATGATACGCAGCAATTCTCACAGCGGCCTGGATGAAGCCTTGTTTAAACGTTTTGCCGAGCGTTTGCATTATTTACAGGGAGACGCACATGACGACACCATTTATAAAAAATTAAAAAAACTAATGGAAGAGGACCCTTCCTTTCCTTCCAATGGGGCATTTTATATGGCCCTAAGACCTGCCGAGTTTGGTGTAGTGATTCAAAAACTGGGTGAAAATGGTCTCACTGACGATGAGCACGGCTGGCGCCGAGTTGTTATTGAGAAACCTTTCGGTTCCGACCTGGAAAGCGCCCAAGTATTGCAAAGAAAGTTGCACAAGTATCTCCGGGAAGACCAGATTTATCGTATTGACCACTATCTTGGCAAAGGTACTGTGCAGAATATTTTAGTTTTCCGCTTTGCCAATGTCATGATGGAGCCGCTGTGGAACCGTAACTATATCGATCATATACAGATCACGCATTCGGAAACCGCAGGCATTGAAACCCGGGCCAGCTTCTACGACCAAGCCGGCGCTCTGCGCGATATGATTCAAAGTCATTTATTGCAACTTTTAACGCTGGTTGCCATGGAACCACCGGCATCGATGGATGCCGAAGCCTTGCGCGATGAAAAAGTCAAAGTACTTAAATCCATTCGCCCGGTCCCTCAAAGCGCTGTGCGCGCCCAAGCCTTTCGGGCGCAGTACACCAGCGGCATGGTTGGCGGAACCAAAGTAAAAAGTTATCTGGAAGAAGATGGCGTGGAACCCAACAGCACCACTGAAACCTATTCTGCTCACAAATTTTATATCGACAACTGGCGTTGGCGTGACGTGCCGTTTTATTTACGCACCGGAAAACGCATGGCCGAGTCCAAATCCGCCATTAGCATTCGCTTTAAGCAACCACCGCAACACCTTTTTCGTGAGACTATGGCGAATCAGCTCAAACCGGACTGGTTGCTCCTCGGCATCCAACCGCAGGAGTGTGTTCGCATTGAAATGCAAGTCAAACAACCCGGTCTGACCCTGCTACCCCGATCAATAAGTCTGGATGCCAGTATCTACGATGAAGAAACGGTTAAACTGGACGCCTACGAGGGCTTACTCCTAGACGTCATTGAAGGTGACCAAAGCCTTTTCCTGCGTTATGACGAAGTCGAATGGGCCTGGCAAGTGGTGGATCCCATACTGCGGGTTTGGGCCACCGACCGGGAATACATCCACACCTATACCGCCGGCACCTGGGGGCCGCAGGAGACTCGACGCTTGTTTGACCGAGAAGACCAGTTTTGGCGTCATTCCCTGGAACCTGACGAAGACTAGACCGATCAGCCAGCGTTTGCTGGATTTTCCTGGCTTGCGGCCCTCATCAGCCGCTGTATAGCCATCTGCCTCATCCGCTTCCTGCACTTTTGGGTTCTTATCAGGGCTTTGTCTGGCTTTCTATAGGGTTTTATTGCTCTGAAATGTAAGGCTTTGTAAGGGATTCCACCATAAATGCAGCACGAACTGAGTCTTGCTCACTAAACCTGCCCCCTATAAAATGTGCGACAGGACATAAAAGAATAACCTGCGCATTCCCGCCTCATCAGGGTCGTCGCCAACCAACAGGACTCGCCATGCCACAGCCCAGATTCTTATCTTTTTATATGTTCGGCTTGCTGATGTGTTTTAACACAATAGCGTCTGAACTCAGTAATTTTCGTTCCATTACCAGTTCAGCCATCACAACTTTACGCAGCGATAAACCCATAGACATTGATCGTTTAATTCGAATGCAAGAACAATTAATGCAGTTAGGCATTCAGGCTTGCTCCGATTATGCACTCACTCATCCGCAAGACGCACACATCATCAAACTGGTTATCGACAGCACAAACACGATGAGAAATTTAACACTGGCTCAAATTGACTCTCAATGGCATACCCGACAAGCACTGCTGGATCGAAATATTGAGCCGGAAAAAATCGAGCATTTCAGCCTCATCGGTGACTTGATGAACACCATCATTCACCCGGCGACGGCCTATATTGCTCTAGTAAAATATAAGAAAACTCGTGACAAACAACTGTTGCAACGTGCCGAGCAAGAATTATCCGACTTGCTCCAGCATTTAGACCATATCCATTAGCAAAACAACTATGCCGCTCCCGATTGCCACCGAGCCGCAACACTCGCTTCCACAGCAGTAATTAGCTCTTTTACAGTAAACGGTTTCATCAGAAAACGTCGAATTCCAAATTTACCCACCAGACTACATCCGGTTTTCTCATCATAGCCACTGCACAGTACAATGGGAATATCCGGGCGCAGGGATAGAATTTCCCGACTCAATTGTGTACCAAACATACCGGGCATGATCTGATCTACGATCAACAAATCAAATTGTGCCGGATTCTGTTTAAATCGCTCTAAAGCCTCGCGACTGTCTGTCAATGCCGTCACATCAAACCCCGCACCACTTAACATGGCTTGAGCCAATTGTCCGTACATGGGCTCATCATCCACAAACAATATCCGTTTGATGGCAGGACAGTCCGTGTTGTGCAAAACATCTTGGGATTGCCCTGACACTGTGGTTTGCTCTAAAACGATAGGAAAGTACAAGTGAAATGTTGCCCCTTGCCCCACTACACTCTCCACCTGAATGTTACCGCCATAATCTTCCACCATTCCAT
>JAOUJW010000053.1 GCA_029882975.1 Gammaproteobacteria bacterium | reverse complement strand
ACGTGCGAAAGGTTCGGTGTGGCACCATGGTTAGTGCTAGTGGTCATGTATGGGGCTGTGTTTTGACTCTGCTTGGTGGAATACGCAAAAAGACGCTATTCCACCCTACGGGTTCTATTCAATTTTTAATGGTTTAGTTCAGCATCAAACTTAGTTTTTTGGCCAGGTCATTCGGAAGTTTTTTTAACCCGGACTTCATTTGATCTAAAAATTTATCGGGCATATTCTTAGCGGCCTCGATTGCCAAGGGTATGTCTCCGGGGCGGTCTTCCAATAGTACTGAGAGTAGAAGGTGTGCCTGGTCTATATCCTTCATCGTTTTTGTCTGCAATGCGACCGGGCGTCTGTTTGAGGTGACCAGTTTGTGTAATGCAAAACGTGCCGGAGAGGGGACGTTGATGAGTATTCCACCGCGGGCCACAATAACGGCGGGTTGTACATCGTCGAGTAAATAATCCAGAAATCGAACAGGTTCTGCATATGTGTTCATCGCGGCGATTAACACGGGCTTAGATAGGGGCTTCCCAATCATGGGGGTGAGTAAATCAACGCTGAGTTGCTTTCCCTGTATGCGAAAACTGGTTGAGGGGGATTTTCTATTAAGAGCCGGGACTTCGACAAACCCCATTTCTGCGTCAAGCAAAGCTTGTTTTAAGTCCACTGGTTCATTGCGCAAGCCCAGCGCAATATGATTGTCTCGGGCGATGTCAACATCATGTGTTCGAGTGATTTTTGTTGGCCAGCATACTCCCAACATATTTCCGTAAATGGAAAATGCGTGTGATCCAACAAGTACGCCTCCTACCAGGAAAGCTCCGGCGCGTTCTATGAGTTCAAATACTCGTCCCTCCGCAGCGCTGATACTTTGTGCGCCACCTTTGATGAGCATTGCAACCAGTTGTTCTCGCGCTTTTCGATCTGGTTTGGTTTTCTCCCACAGTTGTTTTTCATTGCTAATTAGATTCTGTACTTCCTGTGAATCTGGGCCTACATAATGTTGCGTCTTTTGACTGCCCACGGTAAGTTGCAAATACCACTGTTTGGTGTTTTTTATTCGTTTGCTTACGAAGGAAATACCCTTTCCTCCGGGGGCCGAGGCGTGCAGGCACTGGCTTAGAAGCTGGGAATATAGTAAGTGCGTAGTTTCGGGTAGATATTCCATGGTTTTAATGTCATCCCAAGTTATACGCAGTATAGTCTAAATCTGCGTATAACTCTAGGTTCTAGCCAGCTGAGAGATGGTCATGTCGGATTACGTTGCACTAATCCAACCTACAATCGTGCTACGGGTTCTAAAATGGATATGGCGGGATTAGAGCACGGTGGCGGGTCTCGCATTATCAGTGTAGGTTGGAATAGCGTCAGCGTATTCCGACGTGCGAAAGGTTCGGTGTGGCACCATGGTTAGTGCTAGTGGTCATGTATGGGGCTGTGTTTTGACCTGCTTGGTGGAATACGCAAAAAGACGCTATTCCACCCTACGGATTTCGTAAAAATTAAACACTAATACTCCGCAGATAGTCTTCATAATTGCCATTGAAGTTGGTGATGCCGCTGGGGGAGAGTTCGATAATGCGGGTGGCCAGTGATGAGACAAACTCGCGGTCGTGGCTGACGAAGATCAGGGTGCCGGGGTAGTTTTCCAGAGCCAGGTTAAGGGCTTCGATGGATTCCATGTCCAGGTGGTTGGTGGGTTCATCCATTACCAGTATGTTGGGTTTTTGCATGATGAGTTTGCCGAATAACATGCGGCCTTGTTCGCCACCGGAAATCTTGGTGACGGATTTGTTGATGTCGTCGGCCGAGAACAGCATACGACCCAGGATAGCGCGCACAGCCTGTTCGTCATCGCCTTTTTGTTTCCACAGGCTCATCCAGTCAAACAGGGTCATGTCGTTACTGAAATCGTCTGAGTGGTCCTGGGCGTAGTAGCCGATGTTGGCATTTTCTGACCATTTGATGCTGCCGCTGTCGGGTTGCAGATCATGCACCAGCAACCGTAACAGGGTGGTTTTACCAATGCCATTGGGGCCGATGACGGCAATGCGTTCGCCCACTTCGGCCAGCAGGTTGAGATTGCTAAACAGGGGTGCGTCATCAAAGCCTTTACCAAGTTCGGTCAGTTCCAGTGCATTGCGATAGAGTTTTTTGTCCTGGTCGAAACGGATATAGGGCGATTGGCGGCTGGAGGGTTTGATCTCATTCAGCTCGATCTTTTCAATCTGTTTGGCGCGGGAGGTGGCCTGCTTGGCCTTGGAGGCATTGGCGGAAAAACGGCTGACAAAGGTTTGCAGCTCGGCGATCTGGGCTTTTTTCTTGGCGTTGTCGGATAACAGTCGCTCGCGGGCCTGGGTGGAAGCGGTCATGAAGGCGTCATAGTTACCGGGGTAGAGGCGTAACTCTCCATAGTCCATGTCGGCCATATGGGTGCAGACGCTGTTAAGAAAGTGGCGATCATGGGAAATGATCAGCATGGTGCTGTTACGTTCATTGAGAATATTTTCCAGCCAGCGAATGGTGTTGATGTCGAGGTTATTGGTCGGCTCATCCAGCAACAGGATGTCGGGGTCGGCAAACAGGGCCTGGGCCAGCAGTACGCGCAATTTCCAGCCGGGGGCCACGGCACTCATGGGGCCGTTGTGTTGTTCCAGGGGAATATCCAGGCCAAGCAATAACTCACCGGCACGGGCCTCGGCGGTATAGCCATCCAGCTCCGCAAATTCCACTTCCAGCTCGGCCACCTTCATGCCGTCTTCTTCGCTCATTTCCGGCAGTGAATAAATTCGGTCGCGTTCCTGCTTCACCTGCCACAGTTGTTCGTGGCCCATGATGACCGTATCCAGTACGGCGTATTTTTCAAATGCGAACTGATCCTGGCGCAGTTTACCGACGCGCTTGTCAGGCTCGATGGAGACATTGCCGGAAGAGGGTTCCAGTTCACCGCCAAGGATTTTCATAAAGGTGGATTTGCCGCAGCCGTTGGCGCCAATAAGGCCATAGCGATTGCCATTGCCAAATTTGACGGAGATGTTTTCAAACAGGGGTTTGGCCCCAAACTGCATGGTGATGTTGGCTGTTGTAATCAAGAGAAGTCCCGGTGCTTTACTTAGTGGCTAAAAGGTCGGGCATTATGCCACAGGTGGGGAGGCGATGCGCGAAGAGCTAAAGGCATACATTATGCAAGTCTATAAAAGTTTGGTGCCGTTGAAGGTGTTTTTTCTATCCAAACAATGGGTTGGTCGAATTCCCATATACTGGAGTTGATGAAACGCCGGTTACCTATCGCCGTTCAGGTCAGGTATCGTAAAATAATTTCGTTTAGCGGGCCTAAAAAATCCCTAGATTCTGCAAAGGTCGTTAGTGAGGAATAGCCTTGTGGACGGCCTCCATAAAGGCAGTGCGATCAATCGGTTTTTGAAACGTATACATCGCCCCAAGCTTGCTGGCCGGCTGCAAGCAGGCGGCAGGGTCGAGCGTGGATCTACCGCCGCCGGATACTGAAAAGATTTTTACATCGGGCTGAATTTTCTTAAGTTCGATGATGGTGGAGATCCCTTCCTTATTTGGCATGACAATGTCGGTGATGACCAGATCAATAGGATTTTGTTTGTATATATTGATACCTTCATCGCCGTCGGGTGCTTCAAGAACATCGTAGCCATCAAGTCGCAGTAGGTCCGCTAAGGATTCTCGAAAATCTACGTTATCGTCAATAACGAGTATGGTTGACATATTTGTGTCCTCTGTCGTTTTGCTCAATTGTTTCGTATATGGGGAAAAACAAGTGGGCGGTTGTCCCTTTGCCCACTGCGCTTTCGATGTGGAGTGCGCCGTCATAGCTCCGCATGAGCTTATAGACAAGAGCGAGACCCATGCCGGTTCCTATGCCGACATCCTTGGTGGTAAAGAAAGGATCACAGGCGCGCTCAAGTGTAGCCTTGTCCATACCGGAGCCTGTATCGCTCACTGACAAATGGGCGTAGTCGCCCGGATTGAGGCTAATGAAACTCAGGTTTGTGTCAGGAAAGGTTGTTGTATCCAGTGTGATGTCAATCCTGCCGGAGTTGGAAATGCTATGTGCCGCGTTGGTGCATAAATTGATCAGGATCTGATGGATCTCATCGGTATCTGCCTTGACGAGTATATTGTCGGTTTGAATGCTGTGTTGAATCAATATTGACGTCGGGATGTACGTGGTGATAAAACTGACCGCATCATTGACCACACGATGAAAGACGAGAGGCTCTCTTGATTCGACGTTTTGGCGACTAAAGGATAAAATCTGGCTGACCAGCTTTTTGGCTTGATTGCTGGATTTCAATATTCTTGTCAGTTGTTTGTTAGTGTCAGGAGCATCAGAATACTTATCCATTATTAGCTCTGCGTTGAGCAAAATGATTCCAAGGAGGTTGTTAAATTCATGTGCAATACCGCCGGCCAAGGTGCCCAGGGATTGCATTTTATGCGCTTGGCGTAGTTGCGTTTCCAGGTTTTGCTGCTCTTCAATGGCCTGTTTTTGTGCGGTGATATCAGTGTGGACAGATATCATTACTTCCCCGTGAATGCTATGTGTAAACCGATATACCCTGGCATAACACCAGAAGACTGTTCCATCCTTTTTTACATTTTTAATTTCACCTTGCCAGTATCCCTTTTGAATGAGGATTGTCATGATTTCATTGGCGATCTCTTCGGAGTTAATGTTGTCATGACAATTTATGACGGAAACGTGCTTCCCAATGAGTTCTCCGGGTGAATAGCCAAACATGGAGTCAAATTTTTTACTGGTGAAAACAATAATGCCGTCTGCTCCTCTGACAAGGTTCACACCTTCACTAATTGTATTTACAATTTGTTCCTGCAATCGCAGGTTTTCCTCTGTTGCCTTTCGTCTCGAAATGTCGCGCTGAAAGCAGTAGAAAATGTTGTTCAGGGACGGCTCATAATTGATACTGATTTCAATATCAATGAGGTGACCCGCTTTATGGCGGTGTTTTGTCTCGAATCGGTCATACCCTTGCGCAAATACGCGTTGCATATGGGCTTCCATTTCTGCATTGGATTCCGTTGCCTCAATGTCTCTAATATTCAGTGTGAGTACTTCGCTACGTTCATAGCCCAGCATTTCACAAAACGCCTGATTGGCTTCTATCACACTTCCATTCGAGTCGACTATCCAAAAGCCCTCAATAGAACGTTCCAAAATGGTAGCATTTTTATGCTCGCTTATTTCCAGGTGATTATTTGCCTGTTGTAGCTTCTCAAGGTTAAACTGGATTTCCTTGTTGGATTGCTTCAAGCTGATTTGTTGTTCGCTGATTTCGTCTGCCATTTTGTTGAACGTTTTGGCGAGCAGGCCGATTTCATTCTGCGTGTCTATCTGGACTTTTGGGCTATAATTCCCTGATCCAAACTCTTTAACGTTGTGGGTCAAGATTCTTAAAGGTGTAGTAATCCTTGAGGTGGCATAAGCGGCAATAACGGCTACCAGGAGAATGGCCAAAATGAATGCGGCAGCAATAACCGTTGCCTGACGATACAGGGGGTTAAGAGCTTCATCACGGTCTATTTTTAATACCATGCCCCACTGCAGCAACGGTAAATATGTCCAGGCGGCAATTATGGGTTTTTGCCGATAGTCTACGGCGACTCCAGAGCCTCTTTTTCCAAGTACTGCAAGCAGAATGGGTATGGGGTCGTGTTCGGAAAACACCATACCGCTCTCCAACGCATCCGGGACATTACGCAGAGGCCCGGCGGCAACGACTCTTCCATCATCGATCAGCCTACCGGCAACAAGTTCTCCGCTTTTGCCAAGGCCCGTGTGAGTTGTAAATATACTGAATAGTTTATCCTGGTTCAGCTGGGCCGCGACCACGCCAATGAGTTGTTTTTCTTTAAATACAGGTGCGGATATAAATGAAGCAGATTTTTTGGAAGGTTCGTAGTAGTTAAACTGTGATATTTCTACGGTTCCATCACGTAAAGTTTTTTCGACAACCCGGGAAAGCTCCGTGTTTCTGTATGTGCCGGTATTCAGGTTGGTTCGACTGTATTTTTCTTTGGAGGCAGTGAATATTATATTGCCGGCCGTATCTAGTATTAGAATATCGTGATAGCCATATCGGTCCACGATACTTTTTAATGTGTTTTCCCAATAGTCAACCTTTTTAGCAGGGGTGAGCCGGTTTGCTTCAATACGGAGATGTTCAACTGCTTCGGCGACGTGGGGATGAGTGCTTAAACTGATTGTCGCCTGTTTACTTTCTTCAATATACAATTCTATATGGTCGCCTTTTTCTTTGAGAAGATTGCTCAGATTGGCAATTGACGATTCAATAATGAGCTGCTTGTTTTTATAGTAAACATAAACCGAGCTGATAGACAACGGCAGGATGGCTAGCAAAAAAAACCATAAGCCAATTTGTCTGGAAATATGTTGGTTGAAGTTGAAAATCATGGTTCAGTATTAGCGAATTACAATGGTTTCAATATCCTTGTGGGGACATAGGCAGGTCGTTGTCCATAAGAAGATTATAATGTGAAATCTTCTATTTGGAGACGGTCTATTTGTAAAATAATAATTCACTATATGTTATATTGTTGTGCAAAATGATGCATATTGGGGCTGCTGTACCACAGTAAGATGCTTGGCAATGTATTGTGTTTGCAGTATATCATCACCGGATGGCTGTTTTAGCAGTGTTTCAATGTAACCTTAAAAGAACGTAATATGTCGGTAACGATTGCTCAACAGCGGCTGCGAACGGATTTCAATTCACGTCAGGTACCGGAACCCTATGAACTGGTGTTTTCGAAGGAACTGTTTGCCCGGGTGCGAAAATATCTGGATGAATTGAGTCGAGGCCTGATAAAGGCGGGCGAGCTTTTGGAATGTCGATTGAATGGATCATCTATATCAAAATTGACTGAGCTTGAATTTATACGGGCGTTGCTTGCCACCAAAGTACCGTTGATATTTGCGGAAAGTGCTGTGAGCGGAGATGGTTCTGATTGGACGCTGGATGAGCTGTCCATGTTGGGAGATATTGGCATTGTAAGTCGCGTCAAGGTATTTGATAACGGACTTCATGCCCAGCCTATCGTCCATTCGACGCCACTGGATGCGACCTTAATGTTTATACCCGGAGCGCTATTGCGCAGCGCTGGGGGTGTTGCGGCGGACTGGGATGAAGTTACCCAGGATGGGGATATTAATCCGGTCGCTTATAGGGCGCTATACGAGAGACGTTTGTTGCCATTGCTGTTGCATGCGGATTGTATGTGTGCGAAAACAGGCAGACAGGCGTTTGTTACTATCCCCGGTCTGGGGTGCGGCCAGTTTGCGGGGCCGTTTCGAGGCATCCTTGGGTCTTATTTAAGAGACGCGATCGTTCAGTTGTTGTCGAATTATCACAGCGAGCTACCCAATATCCGAGCAGTATATTTCGATCCATATAGTCAGTGCGAAAATGAACGTTTACAGCTCGGCTCTATCAGCGTCCTGGTCCGTCCATTAACTCAAGGCAATCATCCCAAAGGTCAGCTGTGTCATCCTGTGCAGTATGAGGAGTCGGGGGATGACTTTAGTGGCTGCGACCTGTTTAGTGTGGTGGCCTGGGATCATGTGTCCTGGCCGGGGAATGATTTTTACGGTGGTTCCAGAGCGACGGACGACGGAGTGAAGGCGGCGGCGAGCAGTATTATGAGATGTATGACGGGCCATGAAGGGGGATATGACACGGTGTCTCATTGTTATTTACCGCCTGATGGATTTCATACTTGGGAGGACTTGGTTTTTAAAAATAAGCTGTTATTTGGGCAATCGGCGGAGTATTTTGAGTACTAGCTAAACGCTGAACCGGTTTGGGTAATCCAGGTTTCAATCAAAATAGCAAGTTGGTTGGGGGTCGGGATCAGAGCCAAATACTCCAGTGTTAGTGTTTATTGTGCTCTGACCCCGGGCTGCGTGACTTCGGATTGTGCTATTGGTTAATTAGGCGAAACGATGTCCACAACCAAGGCCCGAACCGGTTTTCTGGAAAGGTTCTCCCACCAGTGCACAACACCGGACTGTTCAAAAGCCACATCCCCTACAGCCCGAACAATGGGGCCGGATTGATCATTTCGGTGTTCGATGATATCGCCTTCAAGGATATAAGCCACTCCCGGGCGCGAATCGTGCTGGTGCATGGCAACTACGCCTCCGGGTTCTATAATCAACTCTCGCGCCCGAAGTTTGATGCCCGCCATATCTTTAAAGTCCTTGCCAAGATCGATGGCGCCCAGTATGGTTACCGATTTAACGCCATGGGTTTTGTCCGGTCCTTTAAATTTGCTTTTCTTGGCTAAATCCTCTTCGTGAGACGGCACCACAGTTAAACTATCGGCCTGCAATACACCCACTCCGCTTAAAACGCTCAAACAACACAAGACAGACAAAAGCACAACTTTTCGCTTCATAGTAACTCCCTTTTTTTGTTGTATTAACCCCGCTTCAGGGTACCTTCTACCGGCCGGTCTTTGCCGGTTCATACGGACCGTAGCGTATAGTATTCTCTGCCAGAGAATCACCTGCGCATATACTACGCCACGATGATAAAATCCGCACGGACTAAATTCGAAGATATGACAAAGCCGGGGACGAAGGAAAAAGTGAAAAGCCGGTAAATGTACAAGACCGCAGTCTTCGCACCGGAGAGTCGGGTTCTGTGATTGGTTTGACGGTGGGAAAGTCTTTGAGAGTATCTCTAAACGGGGCTGATAAAGTAACCCATAACGAATAGTATCTGTGACGGAGCATTTCTTTTTGGTGGTTAAAGGGGAAAACATGCGATTGGTTCAATTCAACCTTAAGAAGTGACAGAGTTTGGCATCCGAATGGTAAGAATTAGAAGCACATTTATTTCAGATAAAACTCTGCTGGTGGGTATTATTAGTGTCGCCCTATGTGTCATAGGGTTTGAATTGACTACAGCTGTGGTGGTGTATGTGCTATATGATTGTTGGATTATGTATCAACATCAACTCGCCGGCGGAAACTGCATCGATCGAATTAATGTCAATGTAATATTTGTGGTTCCCTTGGTCTTTGGTTTGATAAGCGGAATACTGTTAACTCGGAAAATTCTAAAAGAAGAAAAATATCTTTTTTTGCAGAAAAAATGCTATGTTGTAAACCCCGTTGTATTATGGCACTGATTTTCACATGCAGATGAGCAATAATACGTAATGATCCTATGGTGGCTCCTGCTCTGATGGTTATTGACCCTGAGGCGTGTAGATGAATATTCCCTTCCATAATCGATATATCACACTGGATGATAGGTTTTACGTTAAGACTTCCCCGACGCCTGTATCCCAGCCCGCACTGATTCGATTCAACGAAACCCTTGCCAATAGCCTGGGTTTTTCTGCGGCTGATTGGGAAGACAATGATGTAGCAGCGGTGTTTGCCGGGAATACTGTACCGCAAGGTGCGGAGCCCATCGCTATGGCCTATGCCGGGCATCAATTTGGCAATTTTGTACCTCAGTTAGGGGACGGGCGGGCGATTTTGCTGGGTGAGGTGAACGGTATTGATGGTGTTCTTTACGGTTTGCAACTAAAAGGTTCGGGACCAACTTATTTCTCACGTAATGGCGACGGTCGCGCGGCTTTGGGGCCGGTACTGCGAGAATATTTGTTGAGTGAGGCCATGGCCTGTCTCAATGTACCTACCACACGAGCCTTGTGCGCCGTGACAACGGGTGACGGTGTGGCGCGGGAACAATTTTTACCGGGTGGGGTGATTACGCGGGTGGCGTCCAGTTTTGTTCGTGTAGGAACCTTTGAGTATTTCCGCAGCAGAGGTGATGTGGAGGCAATCAAAGGTTTGGCGGATTATGTGATTGAACATAATTATCCCGGTCTTGCTGCAACGGAGAATCCCTATTTATCCATGCTACAAGCCGTGGTTGAACGCCAGGCGGCTCTAATAGCCCGGTGGATGCATCTGGGGTTTATTCATGGTGTGATGAACACGGATAATATGTCAGTGGCGGGGGAGACCATCGATTATGGACCGTGTGCCTTTATGGATGACTATAGGCATGACAAAGTGTTTAGTTCAATCGACAGACACGGGCGCTATGCCTACCACAATCAACCTGCCATAGGATTGTGGAATCTTTCTCGGTTTGCCGAGTGTCTGGTCCCCTTGCTGGCAAACGATACCAATGTTGCCATTGAGTTGGCGCAGCAGGTTTTAACCGGTTTTATCGAGCAGTATGAAAGTCAGTGGTTATCAGGTATGCGAGCCAAATGCGGTTTAACGGAGCAGAAAGAACTGGCATCATCGGATAAAGCGCTTATTGAATCGTTGTTGACTGAGATGCACGAAAACAGTGCCGACTTCACTTTAACGTTTTTCCATTTGTCGAGAGTGGGTGGAAAGTCGCCGGAGCAGGACGGAGATTGCAGGACCTTATTTACCGCTCCTGTTGCGTTTGATCAGTGGGCCGTTCAATGGCGTGAGCGTTTGGAAAAAGAGACGCGCAGCGACAAGGAAAGACAGGCCGCAATGCAAGCGGTAAATCCGGTTTATATTCCACGTAACCATCAAGTAGAGGCTGTGATCCGGGCGGCGGAGGACGGCAATGATTTTTCCTTATTCCATAAGTTGCACGAAGTATTGCAAGATCCGTTTGTGTTACAGCCGGGCAAAGAAAATTACCAGCGACCACCTGAGCCTGAGGAGGTGGTAAAGCGCACTTTTTGTGGGACTTAAGAGGCGTAAGGGGTTGCAGAATTTTACCAAAAACACGTCTATATTTAACAATTATTAACAAAGTCCCCATGGGTCCTACCGATACAAATACTGTACCCCGGGGATATGCCCTTGTTGATGGAAGAGTTAAATCGAAAAGTGTCCAATAGTCTGAATTATAAGTATTTCCTTATTGCGGCATCAGTATATGTCGTCTGGGTTTTTGTTTTTTCCTTTTACAACTATCAGGTCTCAAAGAAAGAACTCCTGGCGGACCTCGACGCGAGGTTGGAGCTGGCAGCGCGTAATTATCTTAATATTGTTCCTGCTGATCTACACAATAAAAATATGAAAAAAGGTGATTTAACGAAAGAAGTGGATCGTGAGCTTGTATTGCGTTCCAATGAATACGCCAGAATAAATCACGTTTATTACCTATATTCAGCGATCAAGGTAGACAATAAAATCTACTTCACCATGGGTAACGGTACAGAAAAAGACATGGCGGAGCTGGATGGTGGGGGTTACTATTTCTATCCCTATGAAGAAGCCCAACCCCATTTTTTTAAATCTTTTGAAGTGACTGAGCCCTTGTTTCACGATACCACCGATCATTGGGGAAGCTTTCGCAGCGTTGTGATTCCTTATGTGTCCAAGGACGGGACAAAGTTTGTAGTTGGTGCTGATATTACCACGGGCTATATAGATGAATTGCTCAAGAAAGAGTTGGAGTTAACGCTTATTGTCTCTGTGTTATTTTTGGTTTTTGCGGCGCCAATTCTGGGCGTGTTTATTTCTCATACGCGACGATGGGCAAAGAGTCTGGAGATTCAAACTCACAAAACTATAGCCAATGAAGAGAAACTAAGATCCCTGGTTAAACTTGCGGTGGACGCAATCATTACCACGGACGATAAAGGTATTGTGACTGACTTTAATGACTCGGCCCACAAAATGTTTGGTTACACGGAAGATGAAATTGTTGGGGCCAATGTAAACGTTATTATCGCAAACAGTATCGACAACGCATCCAACAATTTCCTGTCTTCATTTTACAAATTGGGCGAAGGTGAAGAAACCAATAACACGCAAGAGTTTTATGCCCAGCGTAAAAACGGTGAGATATTTCCAATAGAAATATCGGTCACTGAAGTTATTCTGAACAAGAAGGAAAGGATATTCTCCACCATCATCCGTGATCTCACTGAAAAGAAACAAAAAGAAAAACAGCTGCATAACCTGGTGGAAAAATCAGAGGCTGCGAATAGGGCCAAGAGTGAATTCCTTCACAAAATGAGCCATGAGTTACGCACTCCGCTGCATGGAATAATTGCGTTTTCTCAGCTGGGTTTTGAAAAGGCTGAGACTGAAAAAATGCAGAAGTACTTTGATACCATCAGCAAAAGTGGCGGTAGGCTGAAAACACTGCTCGACGATTTGTTGGATCTCAGCAAGCTCGAAGCCGGTAAAATGGAGTTGAGTTTCACCAATCAAAATGTAAGGGCCATTATCGATGACTGTATTATGGAGCAGCAGGGGCTGATAAATCAGTATCATTTGAATATAACAGTGGTTGAAAATACGTCCTATTTTAATGCTGAATGTGATATTGGACGTTTGTCTCAGGTGATCCTAAACCTGCTTAATAATGCCATAAAGTTCGCCCCGGAAAATTCAACGATAACAATCGTAATTTCATCAGTAACACAAATAGAGGGTAATGCAGTCAACGCATTGCAGATAAGCGTGGCGGATCAGGGTGTTGGTGTACCGAAAGAAAGTCGAGAACGCATTTTCGACAAATTTTCCCAGACCAGTACCGTCAATGACAAAATGACGGGTACGGGGTTGGGGTTGGCAATATCACGTGAACTGATTAAAGCACATAATGGAATCATTTGGTGTCAGGAGTCGGAGTCAGGGGGTGCAGAATTTGTATTCAGAATACCTGTGCTCAGCGTGAGCGGTGAAAACCCAATATATGCAGAGGCCATATGAAATATATTCTTGCAGCTGATGACGAGCCGGTGAATCTTTTGCTCATAGAAGAGATGCTAATGGATGAGTATGAAATCAAATGTGTTGGAGATGGCCTGCAATGTTTAAAAAGCGTTGAGGATAGGCTGCCGGATCTTATACTGCTTGATGTGGCGATGCCCGGTATGACCGGTCTCGAAGTTTGTAAGCAACTGCATGATAATGATAAAACCCGGCATATTCCCGTAATTATTTTGTCAGGTTTTGCTTCAAAAGAAGATATTGCAAGGGGCTTTGAGGCAGGTGCGGATTTCTACATTTCCAAGCCTTTTCGCCCGGCTACATTGCGCGAAGAAATTCAAAAACAGTTGAGTGATTAGTAGCGAAAACTCATCGCAAATTATAAGGGAGAGTATAGATAACTCTCCCTTTCTTTTACAAATTACACTACCGGTGGGCGCTATTAGAGCATTCTGGCTACGTCAATTTAGCCTGTTATAACGTCATGGGCCAGGTCGGAAATAGTTATTGTTTTGTAATCCACCGTTCCCAGGTCATGAGTATGTTTATTGAAGCCATTAAAAACCACTTGCAGTGCAGGTTGGCGGCTGTGAGATTTTTGTGCAATAAATTTTCCAATTACCGTGGCTGTTTCTTTTGCCTTGGCTTCGTTACCCCAAACCAAATGGTAAAGAGTGTCTTTGTATTTGATTCGCCCAACGCTGGTTCCGTTGGAGAGGTTGTACACATTCATGCTGATGTCCGTGTGAAGTTCGTTTTCATAGGACATGTTGTCGTATGTGCTTTGCGAAATTAGGGCGCAAGCCAGGTTTTGACGGGTAAAATATTGGTCCGGTGACAGACTGTCCAGAAGATATACTGCGCCATCGTTCTTTAAAGTGACTATCGCTCCCAAATTCATTGTTTCCCTCCAGAAACCAACTTATGATTATCGAAATCTTTTGTGCAGCTATTGTAGGCGAATCGATTAGGGGGGGAAGATAAAAAAACGTGAATATTCACGTTAGGTTTGTGATCTATTAACAGGGGCCTGATGTGTTCGTTAATTGTAATGTTCTCGGGGGTTCGGTGATGTAGATGTAGTTAATATCGCAGCTGATATCGAAGTTGATATTGCAGTTAAGATCAAAGGGTTGCTGAGATTTAGCGTAACCTTCTCACCTTAAACTTTCTCCCCTTTATTTTCCCTTCAGTGAGGATCTTCACTGCCTGTTTGGCGATGGGTCGCTCTACGGCGATATAGGCAATGTTGTCGAAGAGGTCGATTTTACCGATCATTTTACCGTTGAGTTGGGTGTTGCTTGCTGCGGTGTTGGCGGTAAGAGCGCCCAGGATATCGCCGGGGCGGAGTTTGTCTTTGCGCCCGCCGTTAACGCTGAGTGTCACCATGGGCGGGCTGAGGCGGAAGTTGTCACGCAGTTTGAGTTGGGTTGTACTTTCCATGGTGACGGGGCTGTTTTGATAGTCTTCAATGGCTTTGACCCGATGGATCTCGTTGGCCATGAACAGGCTAATGGCCAAGCCTTCTTTGTCGGCGCGGCCGGTGCGGCCGATACGGTGCACGTGGACTTCCGCTTCGTTGGCCATATCAAAGTTGATCACCGCCTGCAGCTCTTTGATGTCGAGCCCACGTGCGGCCACGTCGGTGGCGATCAGCAGTGAGCTGCTTTTATTGGCAAACTGGGTCAGCACCTGGTCGCGTTCTTTTTGTTCTAAGTCTCCGTGTAAGGCCAAGGCATGGAAGCCCTGTTGCCAAAGCTCATCGGCCAGTTCCTGGCACTGAAATTTGCGGTTGCAAAATACCACAGTGGATTCAGGCCGGTAGTGGTGTAATACGGCCACCAGGGTTTTGGTACGTTCGCCTTTTTGGATTTCATAAAAGACTTGTTTGATTTTTTTATTATCGTGCAGCTGTTCCAGGCGTATTTGCTCGGGCTGGTTTTGCACTGTTTTACTGATGGTTTGGATTTGCTCCGGGTACGTGGCGGAGAACAGCAGGGTTTGACGTTGCCATGGTGTCATGTCGATGATACGTAACATATCTTCTTGAAATCCCATGTCCAGCATACGATCCGCTTCGTCCAGCACCAGCGTGGTTAGTGTATGGAGCTGCAGGCTGCCTTTTTCCAAGTGCTTGAGCGTGCGGCCGGGGGTGCCTACGACAATATGGGGTGGTTGTTCCAGCGAGGCATATTGTGCCTTGATGGGGCTGCCGCCGCACAGGGTAAGAATGCGGGTGTTGGGAATGGCCCGGGCCAGACGTCGCAGTTCTTTGCTAACCTGGTCGGCCAGTTCCCGAGTAGGGCATAGCACCAGCGCCTGGGTTTGGTTGGCTTGGGTGTGTAGCTTGTGCAATAAGGCGATGCCAAAAGCAGCGGTTTTGCCGCTGCCGGTCTGTGCTTGGGCCAGCAGGTCTTTGTTCTGCAGCATGACGGGCAGGCTTTGGGCCTGAATAGGTGTCATTTTTTCATAGCCAAGGGCGGTAATATTGTCTAGAAATTCTGCGGACAGGGGCAGGCTGGCAAAGTCGGTTTTCATAATAATAGGGGTCTTACAGATGAGTTTAGAGTAGCAAATCTTCTTGAATAGGATGATACACCGAAGCCGCGTCGATCAAGCTGCCCGCCGTGAGCGAGGGCACGCCATAGACTACGGCGCTTACACCATAGTCGGTTTTGATCTTTTCCAATAACAAGTCAAAGTCACCGTCTCCGGAGAGCAAAACCACCGTATCCACTTTCGGGGCGGTTTCCATCACATCAATGGTAATCCCTACGTCCCAGTCGCCTTTGGCAGAGCCGTCACTGCGTTGGATATAGGGTTTGAGCTTTATCGTAAAACCAACGTGGGTCAGAGCTTCCTGAAACTTGAGTTGTTTGTCGTCATGACGCTGAATGGCATAGGCCGTGGCGCTGACAATCTCACCCTGCCGCCGAAGCCGTTGCCACAGTTCACGGTAATTGAACTGGCGGCCGTAGGCTTGGCGGGTGGTGTAATAGATGTTCTGTATGTCAGCGAACAGGGCAATGCGTTTGGTCATGGGCTGGTGTGGTTGCCACTGCGACGGTTACGCGGTGCTTTGCTGTACAGAGAAGGCGCAGCCGCCGAACCGTCACGTTGCGGTTTGCTCCGCTTGCCGGCACCGGCTTTGGGCGTACTATTGTTGTTGCGACTGTTTTTGTTCTGGCCGCTATTGCTGCGAGCATTTTGGCGCTCGCTTTTATTGCTCTGGTTGTTGCGTTGGTCACTGTTGCGTTGGTTGTTGTTACGATTGCTGTTGTGTCCGCTACTGCTGCGTCCGCCGCGCCCATTCTGGATGGGAACAGCCTTAATGCTGGGGTCAGGCTCATAGCCGGGGATGACGTCCTGAGGCAACTTGCGTTTCAATACACGCTCAATGTCACTCAACAGCTTGTGTTCATCAACACAGACCAAGGAACGGGCTTCGCCGTCATGACCGGCGCGGCCGGTGCGACCGATGCGGTGGACATAGTCTTCCGCCACATTGGGCAACTCGTAGTTGATAACATGGGGCAGTTGTCGAATGTCCAGGCCGCGGGCGGCAATGTCAGTGGCTACCAATACACGTACTTTGCCGGTTTTAAAATCGGCCAAAGCCTTGGTGCGTGCACCCTGGCTTTTATTGCCGTGGATGGCCGCTGCGTGGATGCCGTCCTTGCCCAGGTGATCCACCAGGCGATTGGCGCGGTGTTTGGTGCGGGTAAAGACCAGCACTTGGTGCATATTGTGTTTCCCGATCACATAAGAGAGCAGGTCCGGTTTACGTTTATGGTCCACCGGGTGCACGATTTGCTCGATGTTTTCCGCCGCCGAATTGACACGGGCCACTTCGATTTGCACCGGTGATTTCAGTAAGCCGCTGGCCAATTGCTTGATTTCATTAGAAAATGTAGCGGAGAACAGGAGGGTTTGTTTCTGTTTTGGCAGGCGCGCCAGGACCTTTTTGATATCGTTTATAAAGCCCATGTCGAGCATGTGGTCGGCTTCATCCAACACCAGGATCTCAATGGCGGACAGGTCCACAGTGCGTTGATTGACGTGGTCCAGCAAGCGGCCGGGGGTGGCAACTATTACGTCAACGCCCTGGCGCAGCTTGCTAATCTGTGGATTGATGCTGACACCGCCATAGATTTCCACGCTGCTGATGGGCAAGTGACGTGAGTAATTCTTAACGCTGAGATTCACTTGGGCCGCCAGTTCTCGTGTGGGAGTCAGGACCAGAGCCCGTGGTCGGCGTGCTTTGCCCTTGTCGGGCACTGCGCTCAGGCGCTGTAACAGGGGCAGGGTAAAGCCTGCGGTTTTGCCGGTACCGGTCTGGGCGCTGGCCAAAATGTCCTGGCCTTGCAATATAGCCGGGATGGCCTGAGTTTGGATTGGGGTGGGTACGCTATAGCCTTGTTCGCTAACGGCACGCAA
Source organism: Gammaproteobacteria bacterium (assembly GCA_029882975.1). Taxonomy (NCBI): domain Bacteria; kingdom Pseudomonadati; phylum Pseudomonadota; class Gammaproteobacteria; species Gammaproteobacteria bacterium. The sequence goes on along the minus strand of JAOUJW010000053.1, from coordinate 2,970 downwards.
CAACGCGGCCGATAGGCCGAATGATTCAAATGACATAAATGGTTTTTCCCTAGTGGGTTTGGGTTTCCGCCTGCCCAGGCATTGCCTGAGACAGTCCAGGTGGGAACTGTTTTTGTGTATTCGGGGGGTTACCTGCCCAGTGGGAGGGAAATCCACGAAGTAGACACAGACTGAAGTGTGTCTTGTAGATGTAATCTGGGCGCGAGTATAGCAGATATCCCGTCAAGTAAATGGGTTTATGTGGATTATTTTCATATTATTTACTCCGAGGACTTGTATTATGGGTTTATTAAACCTATATTAAGGATTGTGTGGTGTTCGGGGGCACAACCCTGTATACTGCTTAATGCTACATTCTTTTCTGGTATTCTCAGCGTGCTTTTCAAGATTTCCACTGTTAATTACCTCGTAAGACTTGTAACACATTTTTATTAATATTTATTGATGAGGTAATTATCATGACAACCGGTACCGTTAAATGGTTTAACGAATCCAAGGGCTTCGGCTTTATTACTCCTAATGATGGCGGCAAAGACGTATTCGTACACTTTTCTGCTATCGCCAGCTCAGGGTTTCGCACTCTGGCTGAAGGTCAGTCCGTGAGCTTTGATATTGAAAATGGCCCCAAAGGCCCGCAGGCGACCAACGTTCAGATCTAATCTGATTCGGTTGTAACCTATAAAAAACCCCGCGCCATGAATGGCGCGGGGTTTTTTTGTTTATTGCTTAAAAAAATCGATATTTAATCTGATATCTTTGTACCGTTATCCCAGCGTTGCTGGATTTCCTGTCCCTTGCCTGCCAGTTTCCCTTGGCCGTGTTTCTTGCCTTTGCGGAATTCGCCGCTATAGCTGGAGCCGTCTGCATTTTGATAGATGCCTTTGCCATGCATTTTATTGTCTTTGAAGCTGCCGGTGTATTTTTCACCATTGGGCCAGGTGTAAACGCCCTTACCGTTCATTTCGTTGTTCTTAAAGCTGCCCTTGTACTCTTCACCGTTGGCGTGAAAGTATTGGCCCTGTCCTGACATGGCGCCGTTGCGAAAGCTGCCGACATAGTGATTGCCGTTGGGCCAACGAAACGTACCTTTGCCGTGGTATTGACCTTTATTAAATTGGCCGGTGTAGTTGGAATTATCCGTATCCGTATAACTGCCTTGACCATGATAGACATTGTTGGCCAATTGGCCGGTATAACGACGCCCATCCGGATACTCTAAAGTGCCTTTACCGTGTCTTAGGCCCTGTTTGAAATTGCCGTTATAGCGGGTCCCGTCGGCCCAGGTATAAACGCCTTCGCCGTGAAACTTGCCTTTAAGGAAATAACCGATATAGGTTCGTTCCCTATCGCGGGTTCTGGCTTCTGCTTTGCCGTGTACATAGCCGTTTTTACACTCACCCTTGATCAACTCCCAATTATGCTTGAGATCGACGATTTTGCAGGGCTTCTTCGCTGCAACTTTTTTGGGTTTGACCGGTTGGGTTTTGCTTGGGGTCTTTGGCTTGGCTTTAGCAACACGTTTGGGTTTTTTTGCTATTTTCTTTTTGGCTTTTTTTGTAGCCGGCTTATGTTTAGCCAGCTTAGGTTTGCTTGGGCTTGGTTTTGCCGGTCTAGTTGTCGCTTCCTTAGCAGGCTTGGCCGTGGTTGTTTTCGTTGAATCCTTGGTGCTGGATGTTTCCATGGGCTCAGGCGTGACCAGCGACGTAGTTACGTTTATTGAAGTTACGTTTATTGAAGCTACGTCTTTTGAAGTAACCTCAGTAGATGCTGCGGGTGACGTGCCCGCCTGTTTTTGCCCGCCATCACCGGCGCAAGCGTACAGAAAAAACGTGATCAGGAAAGCAATAGTTAACTTATATTTCATTGAGTACTCCGTTTATCAATCCGGTGGCTGTGCCGGAGCGCTGGGGTTGCCGGTTTCTTGCGTTTGAAGCAAAAGCACGTCATGCAATATGGGTTTGGCCTCGATGCCGGGCCTGCTGGGGGCGTTAGTCGCTTGGGTATCGCGCAGACCAACATCTTCCAGACCTGCCGTTGCAAAGATGGGGTTGTCGGGCGCGTTGGTGGCCAGCGTATCGCGCACATTACCATCATCCAGTGAAGCGACCACTTGATTTGCGTCATCTGCATCAATGGTTTGGCTATTTACGACCGGCGCATCATTGCTAAGTGGCGGCTGCGTTTGTGCAACCGGGGGTGTTTGATCCGTAGTGCCCGGATCCCAAAAGAGCATGAGCAGCATTAAGGCCACCAAAATGGCAGCGGCTATAATCCACTTGGCCGGGATGGGGTCTTCTTCATATTCCAGTTTTGTTTCTTCATCTGAATAAATCATGCCTGGCAATATAAGGGGGGGTTGTTCCCCGACACGTTGTGTGGAGCTGTAGCCGTTACCGGATTGGTTTATTTCACTGGTGCTGCTGTGCGTGTCGTTTTCCCCTCGCGGTAAAACCACCGTATCGGTGCTTATAAACGAGGGGCTTGGAGCTTCGTTTTTGTGCGTGTCGTCTTTAGCCGTTCCACCGACTGCCGATGGGGAATCGATGCTGGAATCCAGAGCCACTGTGTCAGTAAAACCGGAGCGGGAATGGCTGTCGATCTGTCTTGGCGGCTCGCTTGTATGGGTATGCGATTCCGGATCCACGGTTTGGGTGAAATTGGCGCTGGTCTTGTTGGCGATTAAGTCTGCGTTGTTTTTATTTTCTGAGGGCTGTTTATTTGTTGAGGGCTGTATATTTGCTGAGGGTTGTATATTTGCTGAGGGCTCTTTACCAGCTGAGGGCTCTTTGCTCGCTGAGGGCTGTTTGTTCGCTGAGGGCTCTTTGCTCGCTGAAGGCTGTTTATTCGCTGAGGGCTGTTTGTTCGCTGAGGGCTGTTTGTTCGCTGAGGGCTCTTTGCTCGCTGAGGGCCGTTTATTCGCTGAGGGCTCTTTGCTCGCTGAGGGCCGTTTATTCGCTGAGGGCTCTTTGC
>JAOUJW010000052.1 GCA_029882975.1 Gammaproteobacteria bacterium | reverse complement strand
ATGTCCCATGCCGTGGACAGACTGTACTGATACACGGTGTCGTTGGTGAAGCCCATCATATACATCTTCGTGCCGTCGCTCTTGAAGGCAATGTCGTAAGGTGCCAGGTCCTGTGCGGACACGCTGAATGAGACGGTATCGTAAGACGCCGTACTCATGTCCCATGCCGTGGACAGACTGTACTGATACACGGTGTCGTTGGTGAAGCCCATCATATACATCTTCGTGCCGTCGCTCTTGAAGGCAATGCCGTAAGGTGCCAGGTCCTGTGCGGACACGCTGAATGAGACGGTATCGTAAGACGCCGTACTCATGTCCCATGCCGTGGACAGACTGTACTGATACACGGTGTCGTTGGTTAAGCCCACCATATACATCTTCGTGCCGTCGCTCTTGAAGGCAATGCCGGTAGGTGACGTGTCCTGTGCGGTTACACTGAATGAGACGCCGTTATAAACGGCTGCGCCCACCAGCCAAGAGCTAACCGAAAAATCCGTCAATGGCCGCCCGTCTATCCGATCCTTGTTCACAATCGACCACATGGAAACCCCATCGGATACTAGCGCGAGAGGCTCGTATTGCCACGCGAACGTAAAACTCACATCTCCGTTGATCGTGTCCGAGCCCGCCCGCTGAATCGTGATCGTATTGGTCGCGTCCGTGGCCACAAAGACGAATTCCATTCCCTCCACATCGGCAGCAGCCGGTAGCGTCAGGGTCACCGCCCCGGCGCTGGCATCGATCAGATTCAACCCGGCATTGGCCCAGGTCAGCGTCGCAGTCGCCGTGTGCGTGGTCACGCCCGCCACGGTATCCCGTACCACGCAGTTGTCGAACCAGGTGGTCCCCGCCGTGGTGTTGTCGTCGATGCAGCCGTAAACGTACACCGCCGCATAGCGGGCCGTGGTTGGAGGATTGATGGACGATCTAAACAGCGTCCACGCAGTCGGATTCCCCCCGTTCAGGTCAAATATCGTGCTGGCGGAAATGAACCCCCCGGCAGCGGTGAAAAACCGCACTTCGGCCTTGGAATGAATCCCGGCCACGCTGCTCTTGGTTTCCACCGAAGCCAGCACCGCCACGGTTCCGCTGATCTCGAACTGATCTCCGCTCGCCCAGCCCCCGCCGTTGCCGGTTCCACCGGGTGAAATGCACTTCAGGCTTGCCGCGCCGTGCGCATTCTCGGCGGTGTCGCGGGCAATGGTCCCGTTGGTGTACGCCGTGAGCGTCCAGTTGTCCGGCGTGCCGTCGCTGTCGGAGTCGGCCTCAAATGAGCCGTTGACGACCTTGTTGTCGCTGGGGTTTACCGCGTCCGCCACCTGGGGGTCAAACGGGTCAATCGTGTTGATCGTTACCAGGGAGCTATCCTTGATGATGATCTTGTAGTTGCCGGTGCCCCAATAAATCTGTTCCTCTCCCCGCGAGTCCAGAATGATCGGGTTTGCGTGGGGAGTGGCGGCGGCGGAATCCTTGTAGGTCGCCTTCAGATCGGTGGTGCCCGGAGCGTAGGTGTAAACAAGTCCGCCGACCAGCGCGTCTCCGTTGGCATCGACGGCGCGGAATACGGGGTTGGGGTGGAGCTTGGCGGTCATTTCTTCCCGGTTTTATCTTCTGGCGACGGGGAGCGGGTCATGGCACGCAACCCCTCAACCTCTTTCCGAAGTGCCTCGTTGTCCACGGATAAGCGCATGTTCGTGAGCACAAGATCACCAATATAACGGCGGATGCTGTCGTTAAATTCTTCGTCCATGTTATGTTCCTATCAGTCCGTGACCTGCGGTGCCGTGCAAATCATCAATCAGTGCCTTTACGCGCTCCGCAAGCTGCGGTAGCGTAACGGTTGCCGTGTTGAATGTTGTGCGGGTGGCGGTGCCTGTGGCTGTGGCCCATCCGGTTATACGGCTTTTAACCACCTGCGTACCACCGATTTGTAAGACTCCAGTCAGGTTTGTTATTGCAGCAGCGATTGAAATGGTTCCTTGACCAATAGTTCCAGACCCTCCTGATGCGCTGATCCTTGAATCATAATCAATGTTGTTCCCAGAAGAATGGAAATCAATATGAGGGGAATTGGCCGCACCAAGTGACCCGATTTCAATACCAAATCCGCTTGAGTATGCAGTGAACGCACCAGGTTTGATATCAATTGACACTGATCCAGATGCAAAAGACAATACTGACCCTGTGACACTGGTGGTAATGCTGATCGCATTTGTGATGGAAGTAGTCTGCGCAACCTTAATCGCAGTCCCGTCTGTGCCGATGGTAGTTCCAGTACCGCCTAATGGTCCAATATTTATCCCCGTCTTTATATCAATTGTTGCACTGTTAAGATTGTATAAGGCGATTCCAATATCTTGGGATGATCCTCTAACATCACCCCCCATTGCAACCTGGATTCCGGTTCTGTAAAGGGTAGACGCTCCGGTGCTTACAACTGTATTGAATTCTGCCGCCGTAGCGTTAAGTGTGTTGGTACATCCGCTATTTAAACCGCAATACCCGTTTATACCAAAATAAGCCCCCTTTTCGGTGCCCGGCCCACCGCCATCCCCTGTAGATGAAAGCACTTGGCCGATAGTGGCTGCATAATTTCTATCTGAATTTGCGGAATTAGTTGCCCCAGATTGGATCAGCCTCCCCATCAATGCGTGCCGACCGCCTTTTGTGTTGGAATCCCCAAACCGCAGATCAACCATCAACGCATTAGCTTTAGACCCGCCACCTGCGGTAGCGTCAGCTACGTCATTATCCACTTTGAAATGGTTGTACATGATCTCTTGCGGAGTTGTTCCTGACAAGGTATTTCCGCCGAGAACGTATACCCCAATACCCCGAATATCTCTATCCGAGCCTGAGTCTCCAACACCCCCACCCATCAAATAATAATGTCTACCTGTGTCGGTAATCGTACCTGCCCCAGAAGCATAAATCCGTGCTCCTGGAGCATAAACAAACCTAGCAGTTCCAGTAATTGTCAGCGATGTTGTAATAGCGTAATCGCCGCCATTATGATCGTTAGGGACAAATATTTCTGACCCTGAAGCAGCCGTAATTGCAGCACTAATAGGGGCGGCGTTGTCGGTAGTTCCGGCGTCTCCAACAGCCCCAAACCATCGAATATTTATTCTCTCCCCTCCAAATGTCCCTGCCGTCGTCCCGGTCCCGGTGAAGATTTGCCGATGAATATCCCCCACCGGTGCACTGTTCAGCGTCACCGTCACCCCTGGCGAGCGGTTGATCACACCCGAACCAATGAAATCCAGCGTCATGGTTGAGGGTACGGTTACATTAGCGGTTGCCGGAAGTGCCGTATGCACACGCAGCGTAACAGTGTTCACCCCCGCTGCCGTCACCGCCTCTTGCAGCGTGGCGTAATCGGCGGAATCCAGCACGCCGGACAGGATCGGCTCATATCCGTAGGGGCGGAAGTTGTCCACGGTCTTGACCGTCGCACCACCGGCATTTTTGTACACCAGCTTGTAAGACTGGGCCTGCCAGTAAATGACCGCCTCGCCGTTACTGTCCAGCACCACAGGGTTGGCATGGGCGGCAGCCATAGCCGCGTCGGTATACGTTGCCAGCAGGTCCGTGGTGCCCGCCGAGTAGGTCGTAATCGACCCCAGTGGGAGATCGGTTCGGAAAACCGGATTTCCTTGAAGTGCGAGGCTCATGCGGTCACTTGCTCCATCTGCCCTTGCGCCATGGCGAACGGGTAAACGGTAAGCGACCTGATCCACCCGCCAAGATTAAATGTCCCTGTGTAGGCGCAGCCGATGTATCCCGTGGTGAGCGACAAGGGCATGGACCCGGCGGTATCCGAATCCTCTTGTGCGCCATCCAAGTACAGACGGAAGTCATTGGCTCTGGCAGACACCGCGATGGTATGAAATGCATCCAGCGTAGGCGTCGTTGCGGCACTTGCAAACGTGGCCTGAGTCACCCCGTTGGATGCGATCAATGTGCGGTGGGGGCGGGCGGCGGTGTTGAGCAAATAAATGGTGATCCGGTTGGTGGCCGTCCCGAAGTCAAATACCGTCCGGGAGGTGCGCAGATCGCCGATCGGCATGTACTCCACCGCGATAGTCAACTCGTCCAGTGTGACGAGTCCCGTTGCATTATAAGACACGGCATCGGCGTTGCGGGTGCCAGTGGCCCCGCTGGTGATGATCGGCGTGGTGCACGCTTGACCGGCCTCCAATCCCACCAGCACCACCCGGATGGTCACCCCCGCAGGGATGGTAAACGTCACCACCTCCCCGCCCACAGCGGAAATACCCTCACTCAAATACCGCGCATAGGCCGTGCCGGAAATAGCGGTGGAACCCAACGCACCAAGGGCGAAGCTGGCCCCGGAACCTGTCACATGCCGCGCGATGCACTGCATGGAATGGGTGGCCGCCGATGCGGCACCCGTCACTGTCACCGTCCCCCCGCTGCCTCCACCCTGCATGTCGATCGCGTAGGTGCAGATACCGGAGTCCACCAGCGCAGCAAGGGCCGTTGCGTCGTCTACCACCGAAACACTTGCGGTGCCGGTAACGCCATACCCGGTAGTCGGGCTTCCCACCCCGGGAGCGTTGTAAACCGTCACCTTGTTGATCGCGGCGGCTTCTGTCATCAGACCGTTGGTTGTGTTGATCCGTGCCGCGCCCGAAGCAGCCTTGGTCCAGATACCAGCAGCATCCGGGTACAGGGCCTCTGTGGCACGGACGAGAGCAACGGTTCCACCCCACCCCTGCCCGTTCAGGCCATATCGAAGGTCGCGGGAGAAGGTATACCCGTTCGAGTACGGAGCGAGAGCGTTCCCATCACGGGTTCTCGCATCGACCGTGGAGGCGGTAATGGCGATTGCGTCGGTCATTTGCTCTGGTAGGCCGTAACGGTTCCCGTGTTACCGCTCCAATTCAGGCGGGTCCAGTTGAACGTGCCGGGCACCGTGAAAGCGGCACTGGCTGTATATGTCCCAATCGTTTTCCATGCGGGCGTCGCCGGGGTGGTGTGCGCATCCGGGTGATTGCTCACCTGCACCAGCACCGTGGCGGCGGCGGAAATATCCAGATCAGTGCCAAGCCCTTCGTCAGGGACCGGTTGAACGCTGCTGGTCGATGACGCAGTGGCGTCTGCATTTACCCATACGGTCGGCGGAGGATTTTTCTGATAGCTCATTCGTTCTCCATTATTTCTTCAGGTCCAGATTGAACTGGGTTTCAAATTGACTTCCATTCGCATACATGGCGTCATACACGGTCACCCGCATCTTCCACCGCTGTCCGTGCTCGCTCTCATCGGTGAATATCTGACCAAGGTTGATTTTGAACTGCTGTTTCAGAAGTCCGCCGGTAACCCCGACCGTGAACAGGGATGCATGGGTAACGCTATCCTTGTCCCGGTCGGTTTCCCCGTCCCGGTCGATTTCGCACAGAATCTTGGTGGCGGCATCCAGATCAACAGCGGTCGTTCCGATATTCATATCGAACTGGTGCCAATCGTCTGTGCCGATGCGGACGGTGACTACCGACATGGCGTTACAGTCCTCCGCTCCGGCACATAGACTACACGGCGGCGCTCAGGGATATGCCGCACTGTTCTCCGCTCGCGCAAGTAGGTAATGGTGGCATTGCATCCACTCAGAAGCGCAACGGACAGCGGCCCGCCGGACATCCAGAAGAAAATCATGCTCATGCCGGATCAATCCCAACAAGGGTTTTGGCGGTCACATCGCGCGTGACGGTCCCCGTGAAACTGGCGGTTGTATCGTCCTCCTTGTAAACCACCATCGTGGTATCTCCGACAGAAATTTTATTTCGCAAGGTTCGCAATGCCTGAAGTACCGTGCGCCCACTGGCCCCACCACCATCTGCCACCGACATGTCGCGGGTGAGAAGCGCGTCTGCAATGGCAACGATAGTCGCAGAGGGCAGGGCTACCCCGTCCGTTCCGGTATCCAGGAGGATCGCGGCCACGTCGGTCACGATCGTTGCCACATCGGAGCCCTTGATGGCGGAATCGGTTACCGTGGGCGAGCCGGTCAGATTGTTCACCAGTGCCTTGTACTGACCACGGATTTCCACGGTAGCATCCGCGCCATTTAACGTAATCGTTCCCAATTCCTCACCGCCAATAGTTACCACATCACCGGATTCCAATCCGTTCAAGGTCAGGCCGCCAGACCAATACCGGATTTCCAGTGAAATTGTCTGTCCGGCGGTCTTGTTGATCACGGGAGATGCGGCTCCAGCGATACCCGAATGGGAGCGTATGAACCGGTAATCGCCAGCCAGAGTCAGCGTTAGCGGTCCGACAATTGTGCAATTGTACAGGTGCGCCTTCTGGATTGACGCGGTGCCGAATTCGCAATCGTGGAACTCCATTTCGTTGGCTGCCGTGCCGATTCCGGACACCGAAATGTCCTCGAAATGGCAATAATTTACTGATTGCCCGCCGAGCGCTATGGTGCCTCCGCGCCCTGAGAACAGGGTGCTGGTGTATGTGGAGGCAAGGGTGTAGGTGGACCCAGGAGTAATATCAATCCCGTTGAGATTTGTAGAGGCCAGAAGCGTAACAACGGCAGCGGGGGTGGATACCGGGTTTCCCGCCGTGCCATCCACCCCCACAACGGTGTTGGTGTTGGCCACGCTGTCGTCGTACCACACTCGGGCGTTGACGTAGGTATCTGCGCCGCGCGAAAAGGCCACGAAAATCTGATCAACCGCAAGCGTCGCTGTGGTCAGGCCGGACGCGGCATAGAACCGAATGCGGGCAAGGCCCTTATTCGCACCGCTCCCGGTCATGTCCACAAACATATCGTAGGAATTCACGTTGTTGGACGCGCTGGACCCGTCGAGCGTTCCGATCTGGACCCATGCCGCTGCCACCCAGTCGTAACCATACACGCCGAGCGTGTCGTTAGTGCTTGACAGATAGCCTGTCATCTGAACCGATGACGCGGCACCCGAACCGATATTGAACTCGTAATACAGATCCATCGCCCCAGCGGTGTCCGTATGTTCGTGCCGAATCCCGTCCAAGGCCGCCGTGGACGTGTAGGTGTTTGCAGATTGCGTGCCGGTGGTGAGCGTATATCCCTGCGCTGGGCGGTGAATAGCAGACCCGACGTTCGCGATGCCGGAAAGCTGCGACTGCGTGGACGGGAAGGTGTCACCTGTCAGTCCGGTGGTATCGTATTGCAATTCCAGATTGTCGGCGGCCACTGAATCGTTGCTGATCTGCGCCACATTCACGTCGGGTGCGGTGGAGTTCAGGTCGAAATCCGTCAACTGCACCTCCAGCGTCGTGTCTTGCATGCTGGCTGCGCCACGGAGGAAAAACGTGACTGAATCGGCTCCGGTTGCCAGTGCCGCATCTGGCGGGTGGAATTCATACAGGCCGGGTGCGTTGGTGGCGTCGATCTCCTTGAATCCGCCAGTCTCCCACGTCCCGAGCGTCGTAATCGTCGCCAGCGTGATCGCCGTGGCCGCTGTAGCGCCTTCCCGCATGTAATAGGCGGTAAGCCCGGCGCTGTTGTAAACCAACCCGGAAAGGCCCACGCCGGTGCTTGAATTGGTAATGAACACCCGCAGGATTTTGCTGGTGGACGCCTTGGCAATCTGCTGGAACATCAGAAGTATTCCGCCTTCACTGGCTCACCGGACGATGGGGAAGCGGCACGCTTGCGGAACTCGATCCGTGCCCGCTGTGAATCCTCCCGCAGGTCCGCCGTGCGTGGTTTCGAGAAGTATGGAGCCAGATCGTAGGCCAGCATCGCCTTCAGGCCGTGGACGAGCGTATCATCCAGTGCCTCTTTCACGAAGCCGATGTCTCCCCGCTCATAGGCATCGTCGATCATCTCATCCAGCACCAGACCGGCCAGCACGGAATCCTCGGGGGAAGCCGTGTTGCCAGCCCCGACAATTCCAAGGCGCTGGAGTGCGCCATTTTTGATGTTGGTCGCAATGGCGTCTGGGGAGGCCACTTACTTCACTTCCTTGAAATGGCTGTTTCCACGCAGCTTGATCGCCATTCGACGCCCATGTTCCCCTTCAGGGATGGTCACCGCCGGGCCGTTTTTACGAAAGGTAAAACCGAATTTGGTCACCGTTTCCGGGCCTGAAAACCCGTCGTGTGGATCGCCAATGAATTTGAATTTCCACGCCATCGGATTATCCCTTCGGTCGTCCCGGACGACGCGGCTGAATCGAGTGGGGTGCAGCCTGTGGTCCGCCCACAGAAACTTCCTTGAAGTGGCCGCAGTTGCGCAGCTTGTCGAGTACCCGCTCGTTGTTCTTATCGCCGGGAATTTCGGGAACCTCAACGGGAGGACCGTTCTTCTTGAATGTGAATCCGAACTTGGTGATCTTGTCCGGACCATCCCCGGCGCTCGCGGAAAGCGATGTTTCCAAACGCTGGGCGCGGGTGCCTTTGTCAACGACCTTTTGCCGAAAGCTATCTTCCGGCTGTCCTACAAACTGAAAACTTGGCATGTTTCCTCCAAAAGAAGGCCCCCCGAAGGGGGCCATTCAGGTTAAGGTTACGGGGTGAGATACAGGGCGACCATCGTGATCTGTCCGGTGCCACCGGCATTGGCGGCAACGTTGAAGGTCACATCAAGGGTCGTTTCGGCGTTGAACGTCTTGGGACCGGCGGTTTGCAGTACCCCGGCGAACGGGAGAAAAATACCCGCTACCGGAAGATGTACCGAAACGTCGCCGGTAACCACGCCATGGTTGCCAAACCCATCAGGATCCGCAACCTCATCGCCATTCGCCAACCAGCCAACGTCAAAATCCAGGGTTTCAGTCCCGGTGTCGATGTCGGCGGCCTGAATCCACCCACCAATCACGGTGGCATTCGCAGGCACCTTGCAGGCGCTCCAAATGTCAGCCGCAGTGGGATTGGCCGCGATGGTGTACGTTCCATACGCGGCCTGCAAAGTGCCGCCACCCGCCCCGACGTAAGCCGGGAACGTGGAAGCCGCACGGGTTGATGCAATGTCAGCCATTTCGTTCTCCTAGTGTTATTGATATAACTGATTGATATCAGTTAACTATCAAGTATCAGCCGCCGAGGCAGAGTACAGAGTCAGGATTCCGTTGTCCTTCAGATCCGCCGTATCGGTAGCGCCGGAGCCAAACACCAGCTTATCGACACCGCGAATCTCCTGGATTCCCACGCCGTGCTGGAAGTCGAAATCATCGACATCCACGGTGGTCTTGGTGCGCTGCGCCCAAGCCAGTCCGAGGGCCTGCGCCCCGCACAGGTAGTTGGGCCGGATGACAGCCGAGGAAGCGCCGACCGCCCCGAGGGAAGCGATTTCCGGCAGTTCCTTGATAATCATCCCGTCCCACAGCAGATCGCCACTGTTGAACAACGGATTCGACATCACGTCACGCGGACGCGCTTCCCGGTTGGTCTGCGCCAGCGAAGCCTGCATGTCGCGGAACGAGTAGGTGTTGGCCCACCAGATGTACCACTCCTGCTCGCCTTCGCTGCCTTCTACCCGGATCGGCTTGATGCGCGGGTTCGCTTGGGAGGCAAACCGCTTGGCGATCGAAGCCTGGCCGGTATCGAAGATTTCCGTCGAGGCGATCACCCCGAGCGAAGCACTGTGATCTGCACCGTCGTTGTTGTCCAGCGTGTCGCCGAACATGGTGCGGTCGGCGTTGTCCACCAGCCACGCATCCTTCTGGGCCTCGGTGGCGCTGGCATGAGCAACACCGTTGATATTGCCCATGGCGGCCACCAGATCGTTCCGCAACGTGTCCATGGCCCAGGTCTTAAGCTGGGTACGGGCGGCGTCGCGCAGGGCGATCGCGGACTTCTGCTCTTCCCACGCAGTCATGGTGACCGCGTGACGAAGCACATCGACCGTGATCGCCATTGAGCGGGAATCGAGCGATTCCTCGTTCCCCTTCAGGGTGGTGTTGCCAGTTACACCGGCATTCGCCAGAGAGCGAACGGCGGCGTAGGTTACCTTGTTTCCGGGCTTCACGGTCAGGTCGGTCTTGACCTGAATCATGGCGTTTTCGTTCTTGCCCATGTACTTGTTGAAGCGGCTGGCACTCACATACTCAGTGAAGAACTTGGAGTCCCACTGTTGTGGAGTCAGTCCGGTTGCGGCGGAAGTAACGGCCATTTTTCTTTCCTATTTCTTTCTCACCCAAAATGCTTGGGCAGCGCCGCGTCCAGCGGATCGACGGGTTCACGAGCTTTCGCCATGGCCCCGCCTGGAGCCGCGTGGTCACTTAGGCTGCTCGGCAATTTGGGCGTCGGCGCAGTCTGCGCCTGTTGAGTAGTTGCCTGTTGCACTTGTGGCACCGTTTGTGTGTTTGCTCCCTGCGGAGCGACTTGTGGAGCGCCAGCAACCAACATGCCAATTCGATAAGCGAACTCACCCGGATTCGCATTCTCGCGCATCTGGCGGACAAGATCAGGGTTCACCAGCGCGGCATTCTGGAATCCGGTCATGGCATGATCGAAATCCTGATATTGCGCACGGGCTTCCTCTTCGCTTTTTTCAATGGCCTGTTTTTGGAAGGCTTCAATCTGCGCCTGTAGGGGCTGCATCGCTTGCCTCACCGCGTGGTTCGGGTTTGCGACCTGTACAAGATTGCCTTCCGCGTCGTAAAGATTGAACATCTCCGGTTCGGCGGGTTGGTTTGCCTGTTGAGTCTGAATGCCGTTCTGCGGCATCGGCTGTTGAGTCCGTTGCTGCTGACCGGCTTGTGGCTGTGCCCAGATGGGCGGCGGCACATTCAGAACCTCGCGGGCGGCCTTATCCGCTTCATAGGCACGGTTTTTCTCGCGAATCCGCGCCAACTCCGCCTTCAGGGCGGAAACCTCGGAATTTTCAGATGAATCACCCTCGGCAGGCGGCGACCCTACCGGCTCTTTTTCGCCCGTTTCCGCCACCGCATCCGGTGCCACCGCTTCATTTGAAACGGCCTGTTCCGGCACGGCAGGAGTTTCAGCGGATTCCTCCGCAGGCTCCTGTGCCCCGTGTTTGGGCATGGCTGCATCCAGTGCGTCCATCTCTTCTTTTACGTCGCTCATTGCTTTTGCTCCTGTCAACGCCCGTTACAGTCGGCGACACTGAACGCCCGGTTCACCCGGCGACGGTGGGCGGACCACCACTTTGGAGTTCCGCCAAAATCTGCATTACCTTTGCGCGGTCGAGATCGGCTGAGGCGCTGGACTTATCCGCATCCTCAACAGCCTTCTCCGTCTTGGCCTCGCGTTCCTTGATCTTGGATATCGCATCCTCAATCTGGATGCGCATCTGCTGTTCCTGCTCCTGGGCGCGTTTCTGCTGTTCCTCGGGAGTCCCTTCAAGCAGCTTGATAATCTCGTCCACCTCGGGCACGCCAGACAGTTTGAGCAGCGCCTTCCCTTCCGGGGAATTGAGTTGAACCCCGGACTTGGCCAGTTCGGCGAGAGTTCCAAACTGCTCCTGCTTCAACGTGGCATAGTCAGGGGAGTCGCCGATGATGATGTCCACGTCCAACTGGGCCAAGTCGTTTTCACGCCGAACGATCTCGTCTAAACGCGGATCAGCCGCATATTCGGGTGGAAGCTGCCCACCGAACTGGCTCATCAGTTCGTCGCGCATTGTCACCGGGCGATTCAGTACGATCCATTTCGGGCTTTCCGGATTGTCGGTCACTCGAATGGCACGCTCATCTGTCCAGAACTGGTGAATGCGATTCCACGCTTTTCGGTAGGTGCGTTTCTGCCAATCGCGCAGGGCGTCAAACACCGGGCCGAGTTCCATCTGTCCGCCTTGCTGGCGGACCTGAATGGCGCGGCCACTGTCACGCTCGCCACCCTTTCCTTGCAGTGCGGCATTCGCACCCACGGCGTCGATCTCGCTCTTCGCTTCCTGGAGCAGGTTGAACTGAGAGGCCGCCATGTCATTGGTGTCGAGTACCTGAAACTGCAATCCGGGTAAGGTTTCGATCCACCCATCGGGCCGGGCAAGCTCTTTACGCGCCTTGTTTACATCCTCGACCGCCCCCTTCTCGGATTGAACCTGCCGCACGGAAAGCAAGTGCAGAGCTTTGGAGCGGCGCTTGTTGATCTCGTCCTGAATGGCGAGCAGTGGACGAACCACTCCGTATCTATGCCCTTGACGGTTGATCTTGGGGGACATGCAGATATACGGATCTTCAAGGACTCCGCTCTCGTCCCTGTATGGGCTTTCGTCCGGACCTTCCAGAATCCCGCCTCGGGTGAACACCCCACGGAAAATCCGCCCATCCTCGCGATACCAGATTTCGACCACCCGTACCCGATTGCGGTTCGTGTCGATCCATACAGTCGGCTTATCCGCGTAGGTGTCCTCGCTCTTGGCTTCTCGCCAGGTGGTTTCCAGCAAATCCTCGCTTCCCGGCCACATTCTCAATGCTTCGTCACGGTCTTTCCAGATAATCTGCCCGCGATAACGGGCGTCCTCGAAGTCCCGACGCCGTGCATATGGATCGTAGAAAAACCGATCCCACGGAATGCCGGTGATCTTGACCTCGATCGTTCCCTTGGTGGATGGTTTGGCAATGACTTCTGCAAACCCGGAACCTTCGATAATCAGGTTCTCGTTTACCTCGGAACGCACCTTGTCGAACTCGCTGTTCAGGACAACGAACCGCAGAGCTTCGGTGGCGGCGTCCGCCGCAGCCTGATCCGATGGATTGCGCGGCATGACCTTCGGCTGCGTCCGTTGCTGACGCTCCGCTCCCAGCAGGTAATCCACCTTGGGGGCAATGCGGTTGAATACGCCGTCGGGCTGACCCCGCGCCTTGAGTGTCGTCACCTCTTCCGATGTGCGCTGGATTCCGTCGTAGTAGTCTCGGTCTTTTTCCGAGCTTTTCCGCGCCGTTTCGCTGGAATCCTCGGAGTCCCTGAACCACTTGACCCACTGTTCGTGTAGAGTGGTCCGCGCAGCATGGCGGGCAGCGATCTCTTCCGGGGTTTCGTCCAGGATTTCCATTTCCTGCCCGTGCATCGCCATCAGGCCACCTTCCATGCTTCTACACCGGAATCGCTATCTCTGGCAAACGCACGATCCCACCGGTCCGGCAGGACGGCGGCTGTCTCGGCTGCCACTGCCCACGGTCGGCTCATGCAGGCATACCGAGCCTCGTCATACGCGTGGTCCTCCTGCCGGGTATCCACCTGTTCCGGATCGCGCACGTCCATGACCAGTTCTGGAACGGTGCGGATAAATCCATCGGTGCAGGTGTCGAACACGTACATCATGGGCCGATCGTCCACGCCGATGAGGCGGGAGCGAAATTCATCGTGTCCGGCCTTCCGCGCATTCGTCTTGTTGTTCTGCGACTGGGCGCGGCTGATGGGAACGCCGACGCGGGCCATCTTCTCCGCGATCGTCGGGCCATCATGGGTACTGAACATGGCGGGATCGCCAACGGTATAGCGAATGCGCTCGCTCTTGTCCTCCTCGGCCAGGATTTGCGCCGCCACCTGCTCGCTGGTCAGTTTCAATCCCGTATCGGGTTTTCCCGTCCATCCGTACCACTCCCGGTAACGGATCATGGCACCAGAAGGGTACTGCCTCCCATCCGGCAACTGCTCGCCATCGGAAATGGCCCACCAGCCGACGGAAAACGGCTTGGCACTGCCCCAGTCGATCGAGCGGAACCGCATCCAGTGAACTGGAATTTCAAAGGGATCAATGACGTGCTTTTCCCGCCGCCACATTTCAAGCGCCTGCCCGGCCATGATGTCCCAATCGCCATCACGCATGGCCCGCACCAGTTCAGGCGTGCTCAAGCCCTCCAACTTGGCGGCATAATCAGGATCGGTTTCCATCATGGTCGGATTATCGTCGAGCCGCGCCGGGATGTACTGGCGCGGCATGCCACCTTCCTCGCGTGGAGCCACATGAATTTCCATTGCAGGAGCGGCGCTCACAAACGCCCGCTTTACCCACTGGTGACCGACAGACCCTGGATTGCTCCCGCAGACAATGCGAGGCAGAAGCTCTTTGTACTCATCCGGAATCTGGAGTCCACCCAGACGAACACGGGAGCGCAGAAAGCGGTACTGGTGCTCGGTGAAGTGGGTCAACTCATCCATCAGCAGCACATGAATTTGCGCACCCTGATACTTGATGAGGTCGCCGTCGTTCTGCAAATGGCAAAGCCGCAGGCGGGAACCATTGGGAAACGTGAACTCTCCGTCCGACACCACCCACTTGACCGCCCCGGAATCAATCTGAGGACCAAGCAACTCCAAAAAATTGGAAGGCCCGCGCAGGTGGTTCGACACTAGATCGGGGTACGATTTGCGAAACAGATAAACGAGCACTCCTGGAACCAGAAGGCACCAGCGGATGGCCTCGATGCGGAGGAAGTAGCTCTTGCCTCCGCCGGCAGCGCCGCCATACAGGATTTCCCGTGCGGGGCTGTTGAAGGCCAGGGTCTGCTTTTCGTGCAGCGTTACCTGCATCAGACCTTTGTCCCCGCCACGGTGGTCAGAACGGTGAAGTTAATCTCCGCCCCGTTCTTGCCCGTCACCTCATGCCGGACGCTCTTGCGCTCCATCGACGCCAGATGCTTGAGTTCGTGGATCATGTTATCCAGCGTCATCTTCAATTCTTGGGGATTCATAGCGCCCCGGTCTTCCCCGTCATCACCCTTCGCACCAGGCAGAATCATCGTACTTCGTACTTCGGCGATCAGCTTCCGAAGCCTTCCGATCTCGTTCTTGATCCCGATCGCCTGGGCCAATTCCAGCTTGATCCCGAAGTCTTCCGGAGCATCCAGCATCCAGCCCTTGACCACCCGCCACTCGGGGATTCCATCCTTGCCGCACACGTCCTCCGGATTCTTACCATCCATGACGGCAAAGCAAATCTCGCGCCCAACTTCCTCGTCGTAGGGAATGTCAGCCTTGCGTTTTGCCATTACTCACTCTTCCGGTCCTGGGCGATGCGAAGAATGCCCCAGACAATTGAAATCCCGGCGGCGATTATCGAACCCACCAGTGAAAAGAACTCCAGAATGGGGGTGGCCGTCTGGATGAACTGCGTGATCCACGCAATGCATGCGCCCCCGATTATCCCGACACAATCCATGACCGCTTTCTGATTTGGCCCGCTCATCGACTGACGAACCGCCCCCGATTATCCCTCTCCGGCTTCCGCTTTCGCTCCAGGCGCTCCGTTTCCTTCTGGATGGCTCTCCGTACCCACATGACGATGCCGAAGGCCGCAAACAGGCAAATAATCGCTCCCACCGTCAGGATGAGAACCGCTCCGGTTACCGGTGGCATGGGTTGGCCTGTCATCACACCCCTCCCCGACAGAGTTCATCGTAGACCGCGTTGTTCCGGTTCACGTCGTCGCGCTCCGAGCCGTAGATCGGCTCATAGAACGAGCAGTAGTCATCGATCACCATCGTTCCCCTTGTATTTCTCCCGCACCCGGCGGCGTTCATCAGCATCAGCATCAAAACGATCGCGCACGTCCCTGACGGTCCCAGCCCGGTTAATCGCTTCACGGTACTGCTCATTCTCAGCCTCCGCACGTCCAGCCTCACGGTCCCGTTCACGCTCCAGGAAACCGAACCATTTCCCAAAACCATCGGCGATCGCCGACAGTAGCGTAAGGATGGAACCGAACATTACTTCGCGGCAATCGTGTCACGGGCGAACATCACCATGATCGAACCAATGGCCGACTGCACCGCAGTCACCTTGTCGATCTCACCGGTCATAAACGCACCAGCCGTGGTAATCAACGCCACCACCACCGTCCAGAACGTCTTACTCGTCGCGTTCCGCTTCAGAAACTCACTCATGACGATCCCTCTCAAAGAAACCCACCCAATGCAAACCCCACCACCATCAACCCAAAAACAGCCGCCGCCAGCGGATACAGAACCCACCCCGGAACCCACCTCGACACCGCCCGGCCACGAATGGCCAGGTACAGGTCAGAGGGATTCACGCGGAAAGACATCAGTAGCTCCAAAGCCAAGGACGGGGATGCCGACCATCGGCCTCCAGGTTGTCCAGATGCAAAAACCGGCTACCGATCTCCCCACGCTGGGCAACACCAATCCCGGCCATTCCCACCATCCCAGCAATCTCAATCAGCCGCCGGGCATGTCCGCCATACACCAGCACATCCACCGCCCTCCCAGTCGTATGCACCGCAGCACCCGCCCGCCCCCTCGCCCTCCCAATCGCCTCATCGTGGACAATGCACCGGTAAGCCGAAGTCAGCACCATGGGCCGCCCATAAATCTCCCGCACCCGCTCCAACAACGCCATGAACCCCCGATCCATTGCCACCTGCCCACACCCACAACGGCACATAAGCTCATTGCGGGTGAAGTGACGGCTGAATTCCAAGGCGTCAGACATCAGCATTTCGCCCCTTCTCAGACCGGAAGCCAGCGCAGTTCATGACTTCCTCCCAGAAAAAAAATGCTCAAAAAATTTGCAGAGCCGAGACTGGAAAACGGGGAAAAAATATGGGGGGTGGAGCACGACCGCTTCGGCAAAGAGGGGGGGCCTCGCTGCATGGGGGAACCGGGGGGGGGTGGGGGTCGAAATCAGCCGCTCTCCCATCCAGCTCTGTCCCCGTTGTGTCCCAAGCGTACTCATTGTGCCACTCAACCCCTGTGTTATCGGCCACTTAGACCCATGATACATCAGACTGCCAATCCGATGCATGGTCTGGTTGCTGCGCCCCTTGGCCATTCTGGATGGACACGCGCAGGTGCTGCCCCGAAGCGAGCGGCAAGCGGCCAGCCCACCAAACCTATACCACCATTCGCGCCACAATGATGCACGCTTTGCCCCTTATTGTGCGTTACGCCCCGCAAATACTTATGTGTCTGCTGTCCCTCTACCGGCCTCGTCCCACCAGGCTTGCAGGTGGACCAGGTAGATGCGGCGTTGCACTCCCAGCCTCATGTGGCCCAGGCGTCCGGAGTCGCACCATCGGCAGATAGTCTCCCTCGCGACTCCGGCAATGCGTGCAACATCACCGGTGCGATACCATTCCAGCACTTCCAAGCCGGCCCCCTCGATCTGGCTCTCAAGCGTGACCATGACTGCTCCCCTCTTCGCTGGCGGTCTCAATGGCTCGGCGTTGTGAACTCACCATCTCGGTCATAGTACGCAGGAGCCAGACGCTATCGGTTCGGGCTGGCTTGCGTTTGAATTGCATGGACTGGCCGATGCGGATCAGTTCGGATTCAATTGCGTCTAGAACATCGGTGTGGCTGGACATGGTTCGATCTCTCCCTCTACTTGGCTATCTATTCTCCCCCTTAAGACACTCCCCCCTATAATCCCCCACTCGCCAGCCTCATGTGGCCCAGGCATGGTATCGGAGCCGGGGTTGCGGCGGTCATCAAGTGGACTATCGGACAGTTCCAAAGCCAAATTTAGCCGTTGGACTAAAAGAAGCAAGGCCCTCCAGTAATCCGCTCACTGGCTAATTTGAAATAGTTAACATCCATCTCGATACCGATGAACGATCGCCCGGTATTGTGCGCCGCCACCCCTGTCGTGCCTGACCCCATAGTGAAGTCGAGGACGGTTTCACCTTCGTTGGTGTAGGTGCGGATTAGATATTCCATCAGTGTGATCGGCTTCTGTGTTGGGTGGAGACTCGTTTCCGCTTTGAATTTCTGAATTGATCGCGGGTAGTTTGTGTGGGTTTGGGTGTAGGGCTTACGGACACAGTGCCCCAAATTGTTCTTCTCAGGTTTATGAACTCGCCGATCTGAAGCCGGGATTTCTACCAGATTTTGCGGGTGATACATTGTGTGATGTGCGTTAAATACAACGATGTCTTCGTGCATTTTCAAAGGTTGTTTTTTAGCCAACTGTGGGTTGCTTGGCCGACCCTTCTCCCACACCCAGCAATACTTAAACATTGCCATATTCGACGCGATCAGCGTGGTCGTGAACGGCTGGCTTGCCGTCATTACGATCGCGCCATTCGGTTTTATCACCCGTCGCAACTGCTCCCACATCGGGGCCAGGGGTACCACAGCATCCCACTTACACGCCGTGGTTCCGTATGGCGGATCGGTCAACACCATATCCACTGACCCCGATTCGATCTCTTTCATCCGCTCGAGACAGTCGCCAAGCATCAAGTTAATCATCAGTCACTCGCCAGCCTCATGTGGACCAGTGTAGCTGCATTCGCGGCGTCGTCAACGCCGTAGAGTACCAGGCATGGTATCGGAGCCGATGGATAGGGCGAGCGCTCTTTGCAGCGGGTGGAGCGGACAATGCGTATCACTATGATCGGGCGTCCGTAGTCATCCAGCACGGTGATGTCTGGTCGGATGGAATCCATCTGGCCCCTACGCCTTGGGAGCTTCACATCTCCTCGCACGTGCCTAAACGCTTGTTTTAATGCGTGATATGCTTCTGCCTTGAGTTCGAACTCGGTCGGTTGGCGGTTGCGCAAGCTGCGGGTGTGCCTGTAGCTCATATCTTTTTTTGGCATTGCCCTTGACGTCCCCTGCGTAGTCCTATAAGGTATGTAGGTGGGGCGGCAACAAGTGTAACATACAGACAGAAGGAACACACCATGACCATCTACCAATCCGCCATCCGCTCAATGGAACAGGCGGCCATAGCCGCGTGCCTGGGGCCCCTGGGCGACTACGTGGCCGCGCTGGGGCTGGACAAACCTCTGGCGGACTACACGAAGGACCAGATCCTGGGCTTGGTCGACGTGGTGGTGACCACCTACCAGGACCGGATGGTGGCCGGCCACGAGGCCCAGGCCGGGGTGCCGTTCTGATGCTGGACTTCAACCACCAACCGAAGTTCCACGAGCAGGTCACCGACCTGATTGATGCCGCACTCCAGGCGGAGCAGACGGAACAGCAGCCCCGCGACTACCTGGGCGGCTCACGCCTGGGGATTTCCTGCGAGCGGGCCTTGCAGTACGAGTACACCCACACCCCCGAGGATCCAGGTCGGAGCTTCTCCGGCCGCATCCTGCGGGTGTTCGAGGTGGGGCACGCACTGGAAGACCTGGCCATCCGCTGGCTGCGGCTGGCCGGCTTCGATCTGCACACCCAAAAGGCCAACGGTAGCCAGTTCGGATTCTCCGTCGCCGGCGGCCGCATCCGGGGCCACGTGGACGGCATTTTCTCCGGCGGCCCCGAGGGCCTGGGCCTGTCGTTCCCCGCCCTGTGGGAGTGCAAGACCATGAACGCCAAGGCGTGGAAGGAGACGGTCAAGAAGGGCGTGGCCAAGGCCAAGCCGGTTTACGCCGCCCAGGTGGCCGTGTACCAGGCGTACATGGAGGGGGCCGTGCCGGGCATCTCCCACAACCCGGCCCTGTTCACCGCCATCAACAAGGACAGCCAGGAGCTCTACTTCGAGTTGATGTCCTTCGACGGTGGCCTGGCGCAGGAGATGTCCGACCGGGGCGTGCGCGTGATCACCGCCACGGAGGCCGGAGAGTTGCCGCCCCGGGTGACCACCACACCGACCCATTTCGAGTGCACCTGGTGTTCCTGGCAGGACCGCTGCTGGAAGGCGGGTTGATGGGCGATTGGCGCGACTTCAACGACGCCCCGGACAGCGTGGGTGCGCGGACCATCGATGTGGACGCCGTGCGCCGGGAACTCTCGGACCGCCTGGAGTCGATGCTGGCCTACCTGTTCCCGAACGGGACCACCCGCAACGGCACCTTCCAGGTGGGAGACCTGCAGGGCAGCAAGGGCAACAGCCTGTCGGTGGAGCTTACAGGCGGGCGGCGCGGCCTCTGGACCGACTTCGCCACCGGCGAGGGGGGTGATGTGATCGACCTGTGGGCCGGGGCCAACGGCCTGTCCGCCCGGGCCGATTTCCACCGGGTGATCGAGGGGGCCGCCGAGTGGCTGGGGGCTGTCAGTTGGCAGAATCCGCTGTCACCTGACAGGACAGCGGCGGCGGATTCGGGTAAGGCGCCAAAGCAGCCGCACATGGATGAACTGGGCCCGGCCACCGCAAAGTGGGACTACACCACGGCGGACGGCAAGCTCATTTGCTGCGTCTACCGCTACGACCCGCCGGGCGGCAAGAAGACCTTCCGGCCGTGGGATGCGACGCGGCAAAAGTGGGGTGATCCCACGCCGTGGCCGCTCTACAACCTGCCGGGCATCGCCCAGGCGGACACCGTGGTGTTGGTGGAGGGCGAGAAGTGCGCCGACGCACTCATCCAGGCGGGCATCTGTGCCACCACCGCAATGCACGGCGCCGGTGCCACGGCCAAGACCGCCAAGACGGACTGGTCGCCCCTGAAGGGTAAACGGGTAGCGGTCTGGCCGGACAAGGACGCGGTGGGCTGGTCCTACGCCGAGGCCACGGCCAAGGCTGCGGCGGAAGCCGGAGCCAACTCCATGGTCATCCTGCTGCCACCGGACGACAAGCCGGAGAAGTGGGACGCCGCCGATGCGGTGGCGGAGGGGTTCGACTGCGCCGGCTTCATCTCCCACGGCGAGCGGAAGGTGGTCCGGGATGCACCGCCGACGCTCCCCACCTTCACCCTGGGCGAGATGCTGGATGACGACTCACCCATCCCGCCGGATCTCATCGGCCCGCGGGTGCTGACCCCTGGTGGTTTGTTGGTATTCGGCGGCGCACCCAAGGTCGGTAAGAGCGACTTCCTGCTCTCCTGGCTGACCCATATGGCCGCCGGCGCCACCTTCCTGGGCATGACGCCCTCCCGCCCCTTGCGCGTCTTCTACCTGCAGGCCGAGGTCCAGTACCACTACCTGCGGGAGCGGATGAAGGCGATCAATATTCCCGCGCACCGGCTGAACGATGCACGCCGCAACTTCGTGGCTACCCCCCAGCTGCGCCTGGTACTGAACGACGAGGGGCTGGAGCAGATCATCCCCGCCATCGAATCCGCCTTCGGCGGCGAGACTGCCGACGTGATCGCCATCGACCCCATCCGGAACGTGTTCGACGGCGGCGGCGACGGCGGCGAAAACGACAACACCGCGATGCTGTTCTTCCTCTCCGAGCGGGTGGAGCGTCTGCGCGACGCGGTGAACCCGGACGCCGGCGTCATCCTCACCCACCACACCCGGAAGCTCGGCAAGAAGCAGTTCGAGGAGGATCCGTTCCAGGCCCTCTCCGGCGCCAGCGCCCTGCGCGGCTACTACACGACCGGAATGATGCTCTACCGTCCGGACGAGACCCTCACGCCACGGCTGCTGATCCACGAGCTCCGGAACGGCCAGGCCATCCCCCACAAGCACGTGGACAAGATCAACGGGGTATGGCGGGAGGTTCGGGACTCCCAACGGCTGGTGCTGAAGGACCACGGAGAGCGACTGGATGCCGAACGGCGGCGCAAGCGGGACGTGATCCTCCAGCTTCTGTTCGACGAGGCCAGGGAAGGGCGCTGTTACACGGCCACCCAGTTTTCCGAAGCCTTCGAGAGCAAGTGCGGACTGGGTGCCGACCGGACCATCAACCTGCTGCACGACGTGGGGGGCATTGCTAACCACCTAAACCGGGACACCGGGAGGCTGGAAGCCATGTTCCGCCCGCGATTCAGCCAGAAAGAGGAGACTGACCATGACTATCAAGTGCTGCTGCCTTGATCCGAGATGTACCGTGGGGCACATCCGCCCTGGATTGGCATACCACATTAATTGCCTGGAAGATGCGGAGGTTGGGCGAGTAACCGCTTTTACTTCACCGGCTGAACGGTTGGAGCACGCCGCGCCAAAACTACTAGCCGCTTTGAAGCGGGCTGTTGCCCTTTACGGGAAGACCGGAGGCCCGTGGAACGTGCCTGGCGACCCTGGCGGGTGGCTCACCCAAGCGAGAGACGCGATTGATCTCGCAGATGGAAACGCAGTAGAGGGAGACCGACCATGGACCAAACCAAGCTAGCCGAAGTCATCCGCCTACACGCTCTATACCTTGCGAGCGGTGGGGTGGAAGGTGAGCGGGCCGACCTGTCTGGTGCGAACCTGACCGAAGCGAACCTGTCTGATGCGGACCTGTCCGATGCGAACCTGCGCGGCGCGGACCTACGCTGGGCCGACCTGTCTGGTGTGGACCTGACCGGTGCGAACCTGCGCCGCGCGAACCTACGATGGACCGACCTGTCTGATGCCGACCTGTCTGATGCCGACCTGTCTGATGCGGACCTGTCTGGTACGTACCTGTGCTGGGCCGACCTGCGCGGTGCGGACCTGACCGATGCGAACCTGACCAAAGCGAACCTGACCGGAGCAATAAGGAGCTAACCCCTCACTCGCTGGGGGTCACGCTTAAAAATCAAAAGGAGACCGACCATGTACCTGAATGACCAAAAGAACACCATCTACTTCCCCCGCACCCGGCGAAGCGGTAGAACGATTGAGCCGGTGGTGGATATCCACACCATAACCGCCGGACTACGGGTATCGCATGCCGGGGGTGAACGCACCCGTGCCATCGTGGTGGAGGAACCCAACGGTTGCGAGCGATGGATCACCGTAGACCCCGGCGAGCGGATCACCAAGGACCGCCTGCAAAAGGAAATCACCCAAAGCATCCATGACTTGCGATTGCATGGATGGGTGACCGATATAGTGGCGGCTTGTACCAAGGCCGAAGAGTTGCGCGATATACGTGTTTCGGCTGGGGAAAAGGAGACCAGACCATGGACCAAACCAAGCTAAACGAAGTCATCCGCCTGCACGCTCTATACCTCGCGAGCGATGGGGCGGAAGGTGAGCGGGCGAACCTGACCGGTGCGGACCTGCGCGGTGCGTACCTGTTTGGTGCGGACCTGACCGGTGCGTACCTGTCTGGTGCGTACCTGTCTGGTGCGTACCTGCGCCGGGCGAACCTGCGCCGGGCGGACCTGTCTGGTGCGGACCTGCGCTGGGCGGACCTGTTCGATGCGGACCTGCGCCGGGCGAACCTGCGCGGTGCGAACCTGTCTGGTGCGGACCTGTCTGGTGCGAACCTGACCGAAGCGGACCTGCGCGGTGCGAACCTG
>JAOUJW010000051.1 GCA_029882975.1 Gammaproteobacteria bacterium | reverse complement strand
ACCTGGTGGTCCGCGGCCAGGACGAATACCTCAAAACCTTAGGCATCGACACCAACCTCATCCGCACCTACAACAGCCGGGGGAAATTCGTTGACGACAACGGCGACAACTGGCAACTGAGTGTCCACAAACGCCTTTTTGACTTTAACGGTACCCCCAACAGCAACGGTTCCAGCGTCGCCCGCCGCAACGGCGATGGCGCCGAGTCAATCTTTAACTATGACGGGACAAAATACGTTAGTACCGACGGCGATGGCGCTCACGATTTCATGACCTACAGCACGGGCCAATGGACCTGGAACGACGGTAGCAGCCAACTCACCGAAGTCTATAACAGCAACGGCCGTCTGGAACAAACCCGTGATGCCGACGGCAACACCCGCAGTTACAGCTACACCACCATTGGCAACCAAGAACTGCTTACCCAAATCCAAGACGCCAGCGGACAAACCATTCGCTTTGAGTACACCGACAACCCCCTATCCACCAGCACCCAGCGAAACCTGCAATCCATTCAAACCCAAAGTACCAAAGCCGTAGTCAGAGAAGGCGAAAGCTGGTCCGATCTGGCGCTGCGCCTCTATGGCAGCGCCACGGTAGCAAGCGCCCTGCAAACCCAACAAAGCAATGTCACCCTCAGAACCGGGCTGGAACTTACCGGTTTAGCCACAACCCTTAGCGACGGTGGCAGCACCTATGAACTGTGGATCAGCCGAGTCCAATACGGCTACGACCATCAGGATCGCCTGGTGCAAGTTATTGTTGACCTTACCCCCGAAGACAAAAACTTCACCCTGGTGGACCGAGATGGCGATACACTTTACGACAGCGTCAACGGGCACACCTACGTCACCACCTACACCTACGATGGCAATAGCCATCGTATCGCCAGCATTACCCAGGGTGACGGTACGAGCATCAGCTTCAACTATGTCGAAGGCGACCCCGGCGACTGGTGGTTACAGTCCTACACCGACGGTAACGGAAAAACCACCACCTTTGATTACAGTCTGGCACCCTTAACGACGAGCACTGCACCGCCCGCGCCACCCAGCGGCGCCGTGTTACTAAACAACGCCTTTGCCGACAGCACGCTCACCGGCTGGACCGTGGTGGACGAAGGCACCACCAGCGCGCCCTCCGGCTGGGTCGCCAACAACGGCGTCGTCACCCAAAACTCCAACATCTACAGCGGCACTTTAAGCGCCAGTGACCTCATCAAACCCGGCAGCTACCTGCGTTATAACAGCGGCAATGCCTGGACCGACTACACCGTCGAAGTGGATATTCGCTCCGGCGACAACGACGGCATGGGCATTATGTTTCGCGCCCAGGACAACAACAATTACTACCGCTTTGGCTGGAACGAATCCAATCCCTATCGCCGCATCGTCAAAAAACAAAACGGTGTCTTTACCCAAATCATCGGCGACACCGTTCCGTTTACACAAAATACCACCTATCACTTAAGCATCACCGTACAAGGCAATCGCATCCGCCTTAGCATCGACGGTACCGAAATCTTTAATGTCGTGGACAACACCCCCATTGCTGCCGGCAGTGTCGCGCTTTACACCTTTGCTAATACGCCCACCGTCTTCAGTGGACTGCGAGTCAGCGAAATACTCACCGCCAATGTGGCCCCGTATGTTAATCGCGCCATTGATCCCCAAAGCGCACTGGTTGATCAACCCTTTAACCTGACCTTGGCAGCAGACACCTTCGCAGACCCCAATGCCGGTGACAGCCTCACATACAGCGCTCAACTGGCTGACGGCAAACCACTGCCCACATGGCTCAGCTTTGATGCCAATACATTAACCTTCAGTGGTACGCCCACCGCTGCGGTCGCTCAAGACAACCGCATCCAGATTACGGCCACCGACAGCGGCGGACTCAGTGCCACGGCTGACTTACAACTCACCGTGCAGACCGGAGCAAGCGGCAGCCTCCTGCTCAGCGACCCCTTCGCCTCCGGCAGCTTTACCGGATGGAGTATCGTCGACGAAGGCACCACCAGCGATCCCTCCAATTGGACCATCAGCAATGGTGTGCTGGCGCAAAACTCCAACATCTACAGCGGACTGTCCACACTGCAAACACCAGGCAGCTATGTGCTCTATGACGGCGGAACCGCATGGACCGACTATGAGGTGGGAGTGGACCTCATGTCAGGCGACAACGACGCCATGGGTTTCATGTTTCGGGTCCAAGACAGCAACAACTATTACCGATTCTCCTGGGATCAATCACGCAACTACCGGCGCATAGTCAAAGTGGAAAACGGAACCTTTACCGTATTAGCCGAAGACAGTATCACCTACAATCAGAACCAAGCCTATCGCCTCAATGTTGCTGTTACCGGTGATCACATCGTACTGAGCATTGACGATACCGAAATCTTCAATGTTTTCGACGACACCCCCATCACCAGCGGTAGCATCGCACCGTTCACCTCCGGCAATACCCCCACCTGGTTCAGTAACATTCAGGTGCGCGACACTGCCGGTGCCCAAACCCGAGCCGGAGTCCCCCTGGTCGACGGCACGGCTTATGTCACCACCGTGACCGACGCCACCGGCGCCCAAGTGCGTTATCAAATGAACGACCAAAACCATCTCAGCTCACGGGAAACCCTCAGCCGTACCGGTCAGCTCATCGAAAACCAAGAATACTTCTACACCGCGGCGGGCGACTTGTACCAAACCCGCGATGGCAACAACACCGTTAACTATCGTTATGACGACAACGGTAACCTCTTGCAACGCCAAGATGCCGAAGGCAACACCGTTACGTACACCTATACACCCGAGAACCGTCTGCAAACCGAAACCCAATACGCCCAGGTAGATACCAATCTGCAGAACGACATCAATGAAGCCGGCCAAGCCCAAACCACCCGTTACATCTACGATGGCGAAGGGCATTTGCGTATTACCCTGAGTCCACAGGGCCGTGTCACCGAAAACGATTATAGCGCCACCGGTTTGTTAACGCGCACACGAGTGTTTACCCACGATAGCTACAATGTGAGCGGATTGACCCAAGATCAAGTGCCGACCTTGGCACAGTTAACTGCCTGGACCACAGACCCCGCAAGGGATTTAAGCAAAACCCAGTTAAGCGAATTTGATTACGACTTCCGTGGCAACTTAATCGCCAGCAGTACTTACGCGCAAGTGAATGTCTCCGGTAACGGTGAACCAGCTGGCAAAGCCACAACACATTTTATTTACGACCAAGCGGGTAACTTAATCCAAAGCATCGATCCGCGTGGCGTGGCCAGCGCAACATTGGCTGATCACCTTACCGAATTTCAATACGACGGTTTGTCACGTCTGCTTCAAACCACCGCAGCACGTGACGCACAGGAAATAACGAATAACGTCACGCCCAATATAACCACTGCAGCGTACGACGATGAGAACAATCGCGTACACAGTGTAGCTGCTAACGGGTTGATGACAACCAATTACTACGATACGGCGGGACAGCTAAGTAGAACCGATAGCACCCCGTTGTGGGAACAGGACTTTAGTGTGGATGCCTCCGGTTTGGTAGGTAGTGGTTTGAATAACCCTGCCCACATGGAAGTCAGGGACGGTCGATTGGTCACCAAGACTTTCGACAATCCCACCGGTCTGTGGCCCAACCTTAGAGGTGCTATACACCAGTTTTCTGATGGTATTGACTTTCGCATGGAAGTGACTACGGGGGCCACCAGCAGCGGTCGATATCTAATGGCCGGTATCGATAATAATCGATCAACAGCTGACAATCTATTTCGACGCCACTATGCGCGTTTTATCGGTAATGGTTTATATGTGCATTATCGTCGGGCCGATCTAAGCTATCAAATCGATTACTTGGGCGCTATCCAAGATAACACCACTTACATTGTCGAATTGGAAACGGACAACAGTGGTACCACTCTATATGTCTATGAAAAAGGAAAAAGTCGGGCCAGTGGTTGGGTCAATCACCAAACGCTTACCGACTACGGTACAGTAAACTCCCGGTTGTACACCTATGGAACACTAGGGTATCCCGTCAGCGAAATGTATGTGGACAACATGAGCGAGCATCAAACCCTGTCCAGCACCCAATACCTTTACGACGCCGAAGGCAAGTTACGCATCTCCCAAAACAGCACCGGTGAGCGCCAACACCTCATTTATGACGATGCAGATCGTCCTGTAGCTGTTATCGACGCCAACGGTACCATTGTAGAAACCGTTTATGATGCCGGCGGTAATGTGGTTAAAACCATCGATTATGCTACTGCGCTAACTCCGACTCAATTGGCATTGCTCAGCAATGCCGATGGTAGCCCTGCAGATATCACTCTGCAACAATTAGGCCTCAACCATACCACCAGTGGCGCCCAGGACCAGCTTTTAGACCGCGTCACTCGCAACATCTACGACAAAGCCAACCGCCTGGTCATGACTTTTCAGGCCGACGAATACGTCACAACTCCCGAAGGCCTCAAAGAACAAGGCTATGTCAGCCAACTCATCTACAACGGCCTGGGTCAGGTCAGCAAAACCATCGCTTACAACAACCCGATACAGATTCTCCATAGTACCGAAACCGTCGTACCCGCAGACATAGAGGTTCTACTGACTCGCGATATCGAACACGATCGCATCAACCGCAATTACTATGATAACAACGGCCAACTCATTGCTACATTGGATGGAGAAGGCTACCTTACCCAACTCCAATACAATGCCGCCGGACAACTGGTCCATACTCACGGCCACGCAGCCCAATACAGCGGTGATATCAACACCGATCCCGCAAACTTGGTCGCGTTAATCGCCTCCGTGGGAACCCATGCCGACGATCAACACCACTACACCCTTTATAACGCTCGAGGCCAAAAAGTGGGTGCTGTCGATGCCGAAGGCTACCTCACCGAATACGTTTACGATGCCGCCGGTAACCTCGAAACCGAATACCGTTACGCAGGATTGGCCAAACCCGTTACGCTAACGTCCACTCTGGCGAACGTACGTCCGGATGCCGTTCCCGTGTATGATGCCAACAACCGCATCATCAGCGATCGCATCACTAGCTATACCTACAATGCCCGCAATCAATTGGCAACCAGTACCAACCCCGAAGGCGTAACAACGCAGTTTACCTACGACAGCGTCGGTAATCTCATCGAAGAAACCCGCTCCGTTGGGGGCCTAGACCAAAACCTGGCCCGAACCCGCGTCTCCCAATACGATTTACAAGGCAGACTGATCCGAACATTGGCCGCGCAGGGTAAACAAGCCCTGGACGCCCTAGTGTCTCCCACCCAAGCCCAAATCGATGCGCTGTGGGCTGAATACGGCGAATCCTACGCCTACGACAGCGAAGGCCGTCGCACCAGTGTAACCGATCAATGGGGCAACACCAGCTACTTTTACTACAACGAAGATGGCCAATTACGCTACAGCGTTAACGCCGAAGGCGAAGTCAAAGAAACCATATACAATAACTACGGCGAGATCACCGAAACCATCGCTTACGTCAATCGGTTAAGTGCCGCTGCCCTAAATACCGTAACCGCTGCCTCCGGAGGCCTGCTCAACAGCCTCATACTGGCCAACATCCAACCGTTGGCCCACGAAGCCGACCAACACAACAAACAAAGCTACAACCTGCGCGGCCAGATCAAAAGCGCCCTGGACGGCAACACCTATCGCAGCGAATTCCAATACAACGCCTTTGGCGAAGTAGAAACGCAGAAACAACAACTCAAAGACCCCGGCAGTGCGTTGACCAACGCCAACAGCGTCCAATCCACCCACCGCTACGACCGCCGCGGCCTGCTCACCGACAGCTACCGCGACAGCGCACTAGGCGGACTCAATCTGCACAACAACACCCAATACGATGCCTTCGGTCGCGTCGACACCAGCACTGACGCCAAAGGCCAACTCACTAACGTGACCTACGACAAGCTGGGACGGGTCATCCAAATCACCGAACCGGGTAACATCACCCGCATCACATCCTATGATGCTTTTGGTCGTGTGTTGACCCAGCAAAATGCCCTGCAAAACATGACCCAATACAGCTACAACGACACCGAAAACAGCTTTAGCGTGGTTACCCCGGAAGGGATTGAAACCAAAACCACCCTCAATGCTCACGGTCAAACTTTTCAAATTAAACAAGACGTCGGTGGTGAAGACATCATCACCCAATACGACTACGACCTGAACGGTAACCTCACACAAGTCACCGAAGCCCAAGGCATGCCGGATCAAATCGTCAGTCAAACGAATCAATATGACAACGGCACCGAACACAACCGGCTATATGAAACCACCGATGCCAACAACAACGTCGTGCGCTACCAATACGACGGCGCCAATCGTCTGCAAACCCGTACGGTGGATCCCAATGGCTTGAATATTGTTACTCAATTTGAATACGATGGAATCGGTCGTACCGTGCGCGTAATCGAAGCTTTCGGCAGCGTTGATGCCCGCACCACCGAAACCGTATTTGACGCCAACGGCCAAGTCAAAGAAACCATCGTAGATCCCGATGGCCTGCGTCTCGTTACTCGCTTCACCTACGACGGCCAAGGCAATACCTTAACCGTAGTTACCGGCTTAAGCCAAAGCTATAACGCAGGTACGGGACTGTACACCGACATCAGCACCGATGCCAGCCTGACCCGATACGAATACGACAAACTGGGACGTCTTAAAAAACAAATCGTCGACCCGGCGGGAACCCCATACTCCAGTGCTGTTCCCTTAAGTATCACCACTGAATATCACTATGACGAAAACAGCAACGTCGTCGCCATTGTCGATGCTAACGGAAATATCACCCGCAACATTTACGATGAGCACGATCGACTCATCTACAAAGTCGATGCCGAAGGCGGCGTACAACACAGCGAGTATAACGCCGAAGGCCAACAAATCCACACCGTTCGTTACGCCAACCCCTTAAACAATATCGATAGTTTGGCACTGATCGTTAACACCACGGACATCAGTATTACCCCCAAACCCAGTCAAGACCAAGAGACCCACTACGTCTACGACACCGACCAGCGTTTGCGCTATAGCATTGACAGTTTAGGATACGTTACCGAAACCCAGTTCAACAATCTTGGGCAAGTGGAACGCGTGCTGGAATACGCCCAAGCCATAACTTTACCGGCGCAAATCACCGAAACCACCATTACTCAGCGACTCAGTACCACCGACCCGGAAAACCGAGAAACCCTCAACATCTACGACAAACTGGGTCGAGTCAAAGAAACCATTGTCGATCCCCAAGGCTTGCGCCTGATTACCCGTTACAGCTACGACGGCACGGGTAATGTGCAAAGCCGGGAGGAAGGCCTGAGCTCACAACGCAACGGCTCCGGATTCATCCCGGACGGCAATGGCGGCTACCTGGATGATCGCACCGATGTGGTCCGTACCGAATACACCTATGATGCCCTGGGTCGCAAAGAAACCCAAATCGTTGATCCCGATATGGGCGAGATAGGGGTCGAATACCTCAAAATCACCAATAGTTACTACTACGACCGCCGCGGTAACCAAATCACTGCGGTAGACGGCGAAGGCAACGCCACGCGTGCCATTTACGATGCCGACAACCGGCTTATCTACAGTGTCGATGCCGAAGGCGGTGTTACTCATAACGAATACGACAATGCGGGTAACCTTACCCGCGGTATCTCCTATGCAACGGCTATCAGCACCAGCGGCTTCCCCGCCGTGCAACAAGCACTGGTCGAAGCCGATTTGATCATTAATCCCAACGCAAACACGGATAAAGACACTCGATATTACTACGACAACAACCAACGCTTAATCTTTACCTTGAGCATGGAAAAAGCAGGCGCAGCAATACTGCAGGAAAACTTATACGATGCCCGCGGCAATGTGGAAGCGACGATCGAATACGGAGCGCGGGTAGAGTCTGCAGATTTTGCGGCTATGGATGTCACGGCAATCCGCAATGTGATAACGCAAATGAATTTAGCGAATGTGGAACACCGAATAACCACATACCAATACGATGCCAACAATCGCATGATTGCGGAAACCGATGCCTTAGGTACGGTGACGGAATATACCTATGATGCTTTTGGAAATGTGTTGGCAAGCAATGAACACGGTATTACTTCCCAGGAGCGTGTGAGTCGCCAATCGCCGAGAATTGTATATAACAATTCAGGTTCGGGTGCTATGGCGTGGGTGGAATACGTGAGTGGTGTCGCCAATGTGTATTCAAAAGTATACGACTCTGTTACCGGCTGGAGCGCAAGACAATTTATGTACTCGGGGCTGAATCGTTATGAGTTAGAAATCGACCAAGCAGGGAACGTATATATTTTAATCGCTGGATACAATGCCGTTTCAAAATTGGCTGATGATGCTTTGTTTCTTTACACTGCAGAGACGGGTGAATGGAGTAAAGATCCTGTTCAAGTCACAACTGGCGCAGCCCATTTGCCCGAAATTCAATCGTTTTCCAATGGTGACGTGTTGTTTACTTGGTGGCAGGGTTCATCATTGTATTCGCGTGTGTATCGATTGGCGTCGGGCTGGAGCGGAAACGCAGAGCTTCTATATAGTGGAGTTGGTCCGTCAGGATTTATGAGTGCCGGTTCTAAAGATGAATTCGTATTGGCATTCACTGAAGTTGTAGAAGTCTCTGATCCGTACGATCCCTACAATTTAACCCTGGAATATTCCTTAAAAACACTTAGATACACCACTTCGTCGGGTTGGCAGCACACCCCCGATCTTTTGGACACTAGTGACTATGTAGGTATTGTTTCGCTTGATGTAAGTGAAAATGGTAAGTCTGTAATGCTTTGGGTTTCGCCGTACAACACTAAATTAGGTCAGTCTACAAACGGTGTTTGGTCTATTGATTCATTAGGAGAAATAGTATCTTCCGCAATTAGTATTAATGCCAATGGAGATTCCGTGCTTGCGTGGGTTGATATTGTAGTAATCGGTGGGGAAGCAGAACGTCAACTAAAAGTACAAACGGTTCTTGCAAATGGTACAAGATTGAATCCTGTAATAGTCACGACTGGAAGAATACCGTTGGACTATATGAAGGCCCACATTAGGGACAATGGAGAGATCTTTTTGGCATGGAAGGAGGGATCGAAAATTTATAGCAGATGGTATGACCCGCAAACTTCCTCTTGGGGAAGTGAGAAAACAGAGTCAACTGTAGGTAATACAATATACGAAATTATCGAGGGAGGTGGTAATTTACACTTAAAATTCGGCTTTAGCAGTATCTACTATGGTGAATTGAATGGAATATATATGTCCACCACGCCGACATCTGCTTTAGCTAATTCTACTGATGTAGGGCTGAACAGACAGTCGCGCAATATTTATGATAAGGCCAATCGACTGGTTTATAACATTAATTCCTTAGGATATGTTAAAGCGTATAGATATGACGATAATGGAAATGTTTCAGCAACGGTAGAGTATGGGGCCAATTATCCTTATCCATTCGATCTGGACAACAACGCCAATGCGAAAGCTGATCTAGATGCATTCTTTCAAACAAACACTTCGAACAACGATCGCTATGCATTGAATGTTCAAGATAAAGCCGGGAGGCTCTCCTATAACATTGATGCTATGGGATACGTTACCCATAGCATTTACGATAACAACGGTCGACTCTTTAGGAATATTCGTCACAACGATGCACTAAATCCATCAACTTTAACAGCTCTGCAACAAGTGAGTGTGGTCACAGGAACGCAAGTAAAAGCCGCATTGCTTCAGCGGGTTTCTGTGAGCGCAGGAAAAGACCAAGTCACAGAATTCCGCTATGACAGTGCCGGTCGGCTGTATGAAAAGGTAAGTGCCTTGGGTTCGCCCGAACAGTACAGTGAATTATATGGATATGACGCCAATGGAAATATGGTCCAAAAAACCGATGGTAATGGAAGTGTTAGTCATAAGCGGTACGACGCACTAGGACGGGTATTGGTAGCTGTCAATGGCGAAGGTTATGCCGAAAGTTTTAAATATGATGCTCTTGGGGATGTGGTTGAGCACAGAAATCATGTCGAAAAAACGGGTGGACTTCTATCAATAAGGAATACTGCTCCATTCGTTAGTCCGTACGTAGGGGTATATTCGCAACCCTTTTGGGACGGTTCAGCGTGGGTAGGTTCTTTGCAGATTGCTCTGGACTGGGGGATACCGTTTGTTGGTGTGGCAGATTTTAGTATCACTTATGAAGGACGGGACGCATTTGGGAATACTCAAATCCGCTCACAACAGTTTTATGGCATAACAGTGTTGGATGGCGCCGCTGTTTTGCCGATTACAATAAATACCAGTAACCCATACTTTTTAGCAAATATAAACAGTATCCTTGATGTAAACGTAAATATAACCAATCTAAGTATTTACCCCGAAGGAGAATTTAAATATCGACCGGAAGGGGGGCAATCATCTTACCTATCTAAAAATGTTACTGTTTACAACAATGAATATGTACTGGAGGGCTATGACTTTGCTCCAGGGATTTATGAGTATAAGCTGACTCACCAGTACAAAATCTACTCAGGAAAGTTTCTGGTGGAAAACGGCACAATCACGTTTTTTCCGGTCGAGTTGACTGTGGATAACGATCCTGTGTCGGGGGATATCGTCGAAAAATTTACCTTTGATGCTCTAGGTCAGGTAGTTACTAGGCAGGATCCAGAGATTGTTAACTCCAACAACCAGGTGCTGCCCGGACCAATTACTAAATACAACTATGATGTATTTGGTAACCAAACAGACACAATCGAGGCATATGGTACTGCCGATTATAGAGTCACGCGCCGAGAGTTTGATATTCTGGGACAGGTAGTCGAAGAATCCTTTGCTTTTAACGAGCCGGAACAGTCCACCTCTCGATTTGAGTACGACGCATTTGGCAATCAAATTCGAGTCTATGATCCGCGGGTCCATGCACTCATAAATTCAAATTCCGAATGGGCTTTGCAGCAGCGCTACGAGTTGGGATTCACGGTTCCGAATTCCGGAACCTACGTTGTGGGTCCTAACGATACTTGGGAGACAGTGGCGCTTGTGATGTATGGAGATACGGGGGTTGCAGATGAGCTGAAAGCAAAGTTTAACACAACTCTAACTCCTGGGTCTCTTTTGAGTGGTTTTCAAACGGAAGTGGACAGCAATACAGGTGCGTCATTTTCGCTAAGACCAACGAGAGCAAAGTACGCGGGCGATTCCAGAAATGGTAATGTTTCTGAGTTAACGGAAACCGAAATAGAAAAACTTTCTTCAGAATACACTTTCGAACAGCGATTCGATTCATTAAACCGAAAGACAGCCGCCTATGAGCCCAATGGGGCTAATACGGTAACGGATTACAATGCGTTCGGGAATATCGTTAAAATCAAGGATCCCAATGGTGCCTTTTCTGTTGTGTATTACGACAATCTGGGTCGAGAAAGTTTACGTATTGACCCGAGGGGCTACGCGACGGAAACTACTTATGACGCACACAGTAATGTAGTTGAAACTATTGCTTATGCCAATACTGCTGTTGAAGTTGGTCGGACCTATTTCTATGCGAGCCCTAATATTAAACCTCAGATAGTAGACGCGGCTCCGTCGTACGGTGTGTACATCCTTCGCGACCCGATAAAAGACCAACACAACTACGCTGACTACGATATTAACAATAGAAAAGTATCCACAACTGATGCCGAAGGTTATTCGGAATATTACAAATACGATGCGGTGGGTAACCAAATAGAAAGGACCGACAAAAACGGAAATATATTCCAATATGAGTACGATGCAGTTGGTAACAAAATAGTAGATAAAGCTGTAGGTTTTAATTCCAGAAGTGTCCGGTCAGACGCAGAAGTACTGGAGCAATATGATGTATACAACTACCAGACAATATCCTTAGGTAATGGAAAAGTCATGGCATTGTACCAACTGGGAAGCGGTGCCGGTGGGGTTCGGACTCAGTTATACACGCCGGGCATTGGCTGGGAAAATGTTGGTGGATTTGGGAGTATCGCACAAAGGCCAACGATGGACGTTAATGTTTCGGTATTCAATAATGGTAATGTATTAGCGGTCTGGCGAGGTACTGGTTACAGCTACTCTAGAATCTACAAACTCGGCGAAGGTTGGCAAGACCTTCAATTCTTAACTGAATACGAAACGCGCGATGTAAGCTTGACCCAGTTTGGGGACGAATTTATTGCCGCACTAAGAACTAGTACGGGGCTAGAGCTGTATAAATGCGATCAAAATGGCATATGGACCGATTTTGGAACAATTGGCTACCAATTAGGGAATGGCGAAGCAGTTTCAGATGTGAAAGTATTAGCAGATTCATACGGTACAGCAATGGTGATATGGGGCATAACGAATAACAATGTCTCCGATATTACTTATAAATACAGTTACTTCAACTCTAGCCAGTGGACACGCCCAGCTACTTTGGCGAACACAAAAAATGAGTTTCCTTTCGGAAGCCAATTGGCTGCCAAAGTCGACCATTCAGGAAATTACTATCTGTTGGCTAAAGCGCTTAATGCGGATTTGGTTTCTTATGATTTAGTGCTGCACAAATTTGGGGCGCTTTCGAAAAGTTGGGAAAGTTTCACTCTCGTCGAGCAACAGTCTATATACAACTCAACTGACTCAGTCAAATTGGCCGTGGATTTCGACGGTAGGGTCGCTGTGCTCTGGCAAAACTATGACAGTGTAAACAGTATCTACGATAACACGATAAATGTTTACGATAGGAACATGGTGCTGGAAAGCAGTGAGCTTATGCTTTCCAGCAGTTTACACAGTGTCGAGATAGATCTGGCCAATAATGGAAACGAGGGGTTTGCTTTAGCATTTATAAAAGAAACCTCTCAAGGCCAAATGTTAGCCAACTACTACAATCTACCGGGTGAAGGCTGGCGCTATTTTCATGCTCCAATAGAAGTGGCGGCGTATGAGACTCATGAAGGTGCTAAGATTTCGGTGAATGATACTGGAAAAGTGTATGCGCTATGGAAAACTCGTGCCGGCCAGAATAGACGATTGTCTGTTGCTTCCACGGGGACTATTGACGATGCAAAATATAAGTATGATGCGGTCGGCAATTTGGTAGAGAAACAGGATGGGCTTATAACCTTTGGTGATTCAAGGTCGACGTTTTACAAGTATGACAAATCTGGGAACGTGGTGGGTGAAGTTTTGCCTGCGGTGGCAAGTTTCAACAAAACGGTAAGGAATACATATGCCGAATTTTCTTCCGTAATTGATCGTGGACTGAAGGCGACATTTAGCGCGACGAGGTCGAGTATATTTGGCGCAACTATTGCGTCAATTGATGCGACTATTACTTGGTCAAAGATGAAAAGGCTGGGTAATTCTAATATGAAAATTGATTGGTATCAAAATGGCACGTTGTTAGGTACAAAACAATTTGTAGCCAACACAGATAATAATCAGATAAGTTTTTCAACTGTTACTGGAGATGTGTTCAACTCAGTTACGCCGTTTTCCATAGTTTTGAGTAAAGAAATAATTAATGGTTCAACCTCTTCTTTCGAAGAAATTTCGAGATTGAATAGCTATTATAGTTGGTCCGGGAGTCAGCCCTATAGAGCAGTTCATAGTAAGCCTACTACAGAAAACCTTAGAATATCCAATGTTCCATACGGCACAGAACATATTCAATTTAGACATTGGGATAGTTCAGCACTTAATTTAGCTAAAGATTTACTATTTACGAAGAACGCCGATGGATCGTTTGTGGCGTCATTTGATGAGTATGAGGTTAACGAGTTTAATGTCTCTGAGCTGGAAGAAGGTATACATGGGTATGTTGCGGAATATTTTTCGTCGAGTTTGAGTTCGCTTGGAAGAGTGCAGGGTGAGTTTGAAGTAATCGGTGACGATCTTATTTTCCGAAATGTAGTTAACAAAGAGTCACTGTCAAACACATGGTTATTCCCAACTAAGACTCAGAATTACGACTTGCATAATAATCTTATTAGAGAAGTGGACGGAAACGGAAATACCTTTTATTCCTATTACGACAAGATGGGTAAAAAGGTGGCGTCTGTTGACGGAGAAGGATACGTAAGACGCTATAAATACGACCCAATAGGGAATATGGTTGAGTATAGGGTCTACGATACGCCTATAAGTTATACATCGGAAAGTGAGTTGTGGGATCTATTAAAAGATTCTAATGCTGATGTATGGGGTGTGGGAGAGTACCGGTCAACGGGATTCTACTACGATGCAAGCAATCGTTTGGTGAAGGTCAGTTCGCAATACGCTTGGCAGCATGAAATGGAAGGTGACTCCGGTCTTGATAAGGCTGTAGAGCAAAAAAGTTATGACAGAAATGGAAACCTGACTGTTGAAACAGACGCTAAGGGAGGCAAGGTATATCATTTCTACGATGAATCAGGGAATCGACGAGCAACGGTTAATCAAGAAAAATCGGTGATTTATTGGGACTATGATGGTTTCGGTAATGTGAGAGAGATGAAGCAATATGCAACTTCGATTAACTACATAAGTGAATACAGGCGATATCAAGAAATTAAAACAATCATGGAGCGTAGTTTCACTTCGCCAGAAGATAGGGTGTCAGAATACGCATACAACCGGCGGAATCAATTGCTTAGCGAAACCTATATTGATTTGGAAGTTGCCCAAGCAACCAGCCCAGGAAGTATTCATATTGATAATATCTCAGGTTGGTCGCCGGAAGAGAAGCTGGATCTATTGGGGCACAACGTATACACAGGGTCGGGTACAGGCTTTGAATACTACCAATCTACGACGTCCAAACCTGTCATCGCGACCAGTATAACCGGGGAAACGTACGGCGTTTGGACGGATCAATACAATATATACCTGGCAAAATACGATGTTACAACTAACACTTGGGCAGAGGCGGAAGTGGTTCATCACTCTAGTGTCACGTTAAAAGATGCGGAAATATATTTCGATTCTGAACAGAACCTATTGCTATTCTGGGAAGAATTTCATCCAACTGAAGGTAAGATTAAACAAAAAGTTAGAAATGTAGATGGTAGCTGGGGGCTAGATTCAGTAATAGGCATCAGCCCAATTGCGGTGGGTGGTATAAAAAACTATAAGTCTTATGACGTAGAGTTATCAGACAACGGGGATATGCACCTAGCTTGGGTTACATCCAGTAATCAGATAAGGTTAAGGTTTAAGGCTGCAGGTGAGGAGTCTTGGGGCACGCTTGTGGCTCTTCATGCTACAGGTGAAAAGATCAAATTTTTGGATCTAAAGTCTGACGGGAAGGGGAGCATTGTTGTTGTATATGCTATGGATTCAAATTTGGGAGGTGATCGAATCTTCTATATGAAAAATACTGCTACCGGATGGTCCGGGGGGGCAGTTCCTAATGTAGACCCTGCATATGCAACTATTATGTCTGTAGATATGAA
Organism: Gammaproteobacteria bacterium; assembly: GCA_029882975.1. Classification (NCBI taxonomy): domain Bacteria; kingdom Pseudomonadati; phylum Pseudomonadota; class Gammaproteobacteria; species Gammaproteobacteria bacterium. The sequence continues at coordinate 12,333 of JAOUJW010000051.1, read as the reverse complement.
TAAAAGTGGACAATTGGTTTTAGTATGGAAAGAGAATGTCGGTGGGATAGATTATCTTAAGTTGAATCGCTTCGATTTCTCTACAAATCAATGGTTGCAATTAATAAACATCACAGAATCCCCGGATATTAACTACTTGCTCGCCGGTGGTCAGGTAAAAATAACGGAGAATGGTGAAATAATAGTAGTGTATGGTAAAAACTATACATGGGAAGGCGATCCCGTTACTAATTATTATGGATATGGGGTATTTGCAGCACGCGGACAGTTTAATGATGCAGCATTAGAATTATCAGAAGACTTGTTGAGAGGGGATGATGGGAATGGCTTCCACCGGGAAGTGCGCGACGTGCGTGATGTTGGCTTTAGCGAGAAAGAGTCTGGCGAAATTTTGATAACCTGGTTGCAAAACCAGGCGATAACTAGGAATACTCTTAATGTGGCGGCGAATTACGAGGTACGTAGTAAAATGTTTTCCGCCTATTACAACCCCAATGACACGGTAAATCTTTGGCGGATAGATGATGCTCCGTTTTCGGAGAGTGAAAATAATTCAGATGTAACTACGGAATATGCGTTAAGGAATAGTACTACATTGTTAGGAGATGGAACGTTTTTGACAATATCTGCCAATGGTACTTTGTCAGATAGATTTGAAATATACAGTTCTAGGTACGTAGGGGATGCATCAGGTAACGAATTTAGACTAGGACGGCAACTTCAAAACGTCGTTTCTGAGATTGCTTATGACGGTAACGGTAATGTGGTTTTACAAAAAGACGGAAAAGGGGCGGTAACCCGATACCGGTACGATGCCTTTAATAATGAGATGTTCCGATTGGATCCAATCTTTCGGGATTATACAGGAATGTTAAATCAAAAGATTGTTAAAAACCGTTATAACGGGTTGAATGAATTAGTATCAAGTACAGAGATGGATGCAAGGGCCGGAGAACAGCACGTAGTAGGGTATGAGTATGACCAGGGCGGCAACAAAATAAGGGAAATAGACGAAAATGGGAATGTGATCAATTACTACTACGACAGTATTGGTAATGTAGTTATGCGTTCTCTGAAAGTAACTGATGCGGATGGCTTCGAGAAAAACGTCAGTAGTAGATACGAATATGACAAAATTAATCGAAGAGTTGCAGTAGTTGACGACGAAGGTAATCGCGAGTATGTATTATATAACGCGTTCGGAGAAGTTGTTGAAAAAGGTACTGGTAGACAAGAAACGGTAAACGAGACCTACAGTCAAGTATATTACGAATACGATAGGCTAGGTAGGATTATCCGGACAAACAACGAAGGCGCTGATACAGTTTATTTTTATGATAAAAATAATAATCTTTCCGCGGAAATTAAATCTGGTTCTATTGACGTCTCTATCCTGTCGGGAGTTGGTAAAACATTAAGGTATTTACCTTTAGATAGTGTCTTGAGTCTTTCTGGAGCTTTGAATAAGCGCGAGTATATCTATAATTCTACCAATCTTCGAACAGGTGAATTTTCCCCATCGGTATTGACAGCAAACGTGGTGGATTATCAAGTTCAGGCAGACGATGTTCTTTTCAGCGAACCCATGTCAGGCTACTATATAAGTTTTGCAAAAATCTTAAGTAAAAATTACACTCAAAACGGCTTGCCTATTCCAGATTACACAGGGGTAAATTATTCTAGTGTTCCTATTGATGCGTTAGAAGCTATATATCTTCTAGGTGCCATTTATAAAACCCAAAAATATGTTGATACCTACGTATTCCCATCAGAAACTGAAGCTTTGGTGCTCCTGGAGCATCTTCCCGAAATCAAGGGTTTTGAGTTAATCGGGGCGGGTTTAAGCAGCCGGCGATCGGTAAGAACATATGTTTATAATGCTTTTGGAGAAAGAGAAGCCTCGATCGATGGCTATGGTAACGAAACTCAATATGTGCACGATAAAAAGGGTAATGTAATAAGCACCATTTATCCCGCGGTAGATAGCGTGTCTCTTGAAGGTCCATATCCTGCAGTTGATAGAGCAGTCTATCCTGAAAAATTTCACTATTATGACGAAGCCGGTGTGCTGGTTGGTGAAAGAAATGAGAGAGGGAATTCCGTATATTATCAATACGACAATGCTGGAAACCTGGTAGGGGAGTACCATGCCGATGGTGGCGAGAAGCAATACGGTTACGATGTGTTCGGGAATAAGCGTTACCAAGAGGATGAAATAAATGTTCGGACTTGGTATGAGTATGATAAGAAAAACCAATTGATCACAGTAACTCATCCTACGGTGTTTGGCATGTACTCGGGCGAGAAAGGAAAAAATCTGTATACCTACGATGAAGTAGGTAACAGAATCACAGAAACAAACTCTCAATATGCCTTGCAAAACGCTTATGCCAAAACATACTATGATAGCAAGGGGCGAGTAACAAAATCAGTAAGTTATGACGGGCGAACCAAAAGAAATATTTATGGTATTCAGTTGGGTACGGGTTATGAAATTACCCAGACCTCTGCTTTCGGTCCTATAGGAGTTGTTTGGGATAGTATGGAAATAAAAGACCATCTTGGCCGAATTCGTTACAGCCAGGACTTGGGCGGAAGAACATATAGATACCTATATAATGAAGCAGGGTTGCTAACCAAAGAATTGGCAAATACGCGCGATGATGGGGATTTGCAGGGTGAGGGTGAGCAATCTGATTTAAGGCCTCAGTATGTTGGTAGGCTTAAGCAGCCATTTTATATCCCTGAGATTTCCACAAACGGTTATTATGTTCCGGAAGTTATACCATTTCACAGAATAGAAGTAACAAAACAATATGAATACCTGAATAATGGCAAATTGAGATACGTTTCACAAGACGAAAACGTCAATGAAACCTATTATTATGACATTAACGGTAACAAAGTAATGGAGGAATTGAATTACTTTGGTGATAGCCGGCTTACTGTGACTAAGTATGATGCGCGCAATAGAAAGACATCATCCAGTATCGTGGGAACTTCGAGTGCATACGTTTCATTTGGTTACGACTTGGGAGGAAATGTAACTATGCATACCTCGGTGGTATTTGGTGATGGGGCAGTTAAGGAACGGAGGTCTGATTCATATCGATACGATAGTATGGATAGGATGTATAAGGGTAAAGAAGGAAAGTACGGAAATGACTGGGACAGAATATTGTACTATGCGAATGGGCAAATCAAATGGAGGTCTCCACCAAGAATAATTCATAAGGATGGCCCCAATGTCTGGGATCAATATATTAATGAAAGATATATTTATAATGAAGTGGGTGATATAGCTAATGTAATTAAAGATAATTGGTGGTCCGGTACACATTGGGTTGCTAGGGAGACATTTGAGCGTAGCTATGATGTAAACGGTAATTTAATACGGTTCTTCAGCGATGAGCGTTTTGTAGAAGCCACGCACGATTTTGCTTACGACTTAGATGGATATCAGGTCGCAGATATTTATTATAAACACTACGAGCCCAGCCAATACAAGGCAGATGAGAGAGGAACGGTCACGACAAAATATGACGACCTTGGGGGTGTGGTCTCTATAACGCAGCCCTATGTAAGCACAAATAACTACTACGAATATTGGGGGGCAGCTCAACTGAAAGAAAGCCGAAGATCCGCATCTTGGGCTACCGGTTTCTCTAAGAGTTGGTTCGATGTATTTGGGAATACCGAAAAAGTTAGAGACCAGCTCGCGGGTGTAGAGCGGCGGTTTATCAACAACGCGTTTGGTCGGATTGTTGAAAAGGACGAATATAAAGATGTCAGTGGAGTTTCGGTATTACAAGAAGCAGCTCATGTAGACTATTATTATGTAAATAATGACGGGATAGAGGATACCGGAGAAAAAATTAAACCCTACTTCTCAGTGAGTACATCTACCGCAAATAGCATAGGAGGGACTGGATCTTATGTTGTAAAAAGCGGAGATACGCTTCAAAGTATTGCATTTGCCATTTGGGGGGATGCAAGTTTATGGTATTTGCTGGCAGACGCAAACAACTTGGAGTTAGAAGGAGAGTTAAGTGTAAATCAAGTCCTCATAATCCCTAGTCTAGTGACTACACCTCACTTTTCAGCTGACACAGTAGTACCATACAATCCATTGGAAATTATTGGTAGCCAGTTAGCAACACTACCTGATCCACCAAAACCGGAACGCCCCAGTTTATGGAAAATTGCTGTTGCAATAATAATCGCAGCAATCGTAGTTGTTGTCGTGACCCAATTGATGGGGCCGACCGCGTCTTTTTCGGCTTATAATTTTGTCGTGGGTCTCATTGCCGGAATGGCTGGAGCCGCAGCCAAACAAATAGCGGAAAAGGAAATGGGGCTTCGCGAACATTATGATTACAGTTCTATCGTGAAATCGGGAGTGGTTAATGCGGTTACTTATGGGGCATCTAAAGGGTTAGGTGAGGGAGTAGATAATTTCATTTGGCGGCAAGCGATTGACTATGCAACGAACAAGTTGGTGTATGGAGACGAATATCATTTTTCGTGGGCAAATTTTGCTGCTAGTGCCGTCACTTATGCAATCGGAGCAACAGAAACCGATCTAAAAAATAATCCCAACCTTGCCTCGCAAAAATTTGCCATGGATTTGTCTACTTCAATGATGGGTGGGTATGTTGGAGAAATAGTTCGAGGGTTTCATCATGACGACTATCAATATCAGTGGGCAAGCGTAACAGCATCAGCATTGGGGAATGCTATTGGCGGAGCCCTGGCTGGTAAGATTGGAGCCAGTCAGCAAAAAGAGCTCCAACAAAGAAACAGTGAGTTGATCAAGAAATTAGTTGAAACCAATACAGCTTGGGATTACAACGAGTTTGGAGAAGTAACACCTTCCAATTATTCGTTGTATGATGATGACATGGGCTCGGTAGATGGGTTTTTCTATAACGATGTCATGGATGATCCGGCGGAGTTGGCGGCGTACAATGCTAGATTGGATGATCCGGCCCGTTATATCGGTAGAGATGGATTTAGGGTTGGGCCGACGGTCGAAAGAGCGCGTCGGATGAACTATTACTCAGAGACACCACCGCAGTTGATAACTGTTAAAAAAGGTCAAACTCTAAGCGGAATTGCAGGAACGAGTAATCCGACTGAATTAGAAAAAATTCGATTGTACAATAACTTAGAGAGTACGCATCGAATAAATACTGGTCAGCAGATCTATCTACCTAGCGATGAAACAATGGCCTATCTTCCAGTGGATAAGGAGGTTATGAAGGCTGATGCGGTTAGGGCAGAGGCGAATAAGGTAAACACAGCTAACCGTGACAACAAAGTTCACGACATATTAATGGGGCTTGTAACAGCTAGTGGGATGGTTCTGAATGCCATTCAATTAGTAAAAGGTTTGGCAATCGATACAAACCGAGACGGCAGATTTAATATATTTGACGCATTTTTTCAAACCGCAGAACGGGGTTCGTTAAATCTACAGCAGGCTGGAGTCAACGCTACAAGAGACTTAGAAAGTTTGGGTGACGCAATATGGGGATCTATAAGAAATATAAATACATCAATAAAAATGGTTGAAAATCAAACTAAGTACAGCTTTTCAAGAGGTAGGTATGGGAGTAATGAGCTAAACGAAAAATATTTTGATTTTTCGGCTAGAGTAGAAAAATCAATCCAGAGCGGAAACGAAAAAGCATTTAGTCAGGAAATGGCGTTTGTTTTCGAAACTTTGTATAGTGGCGCTTTGGTGAGTAAAGTTTTGCCTAGTGGCAGTGGGGTTGGTGTTCCAAACAAAATAGGGATTCCTCATACTCGTTCAACAAATCCGTTAAGTCCGGTGCGTGAATTTGATGCCGCTGGTAATGAAATTACGTATCGAACGATGTCACCTGGGCAGGCTAAGCAGTTTGAGCTTACCGGTCGGTTGCCACCGACCACTGAAACCTCCACGGCTGCTTCGCTTGAATACGCTTCCGGTAAATATACGCAAAATGGGGGTATTACATTTAGGCTCACTACTAAACCGGGAACTTCAGCGCAGCTTCAAGAAATTGGCATTGCGGCACCAGGCGATGCGCGCGTGGTGTTCCCTGATATGTCTACCCGAAACGGCCCATGGATGCAAACCAATGCACGTTTTAAGGTGGAAGGAGGTCAAATGACCACTCAGTTGGGGCAAGGCCGTGCTCTCGATATTTTTAATGAAAATCTCATAGATTTCGTGAGACTACCTAAGGGGTCCCAGTGATGTTTTTGCAATTGGATAAGGTTAGCGTTCCCATGAGGTTGGTCTATTCGCTGCCGCAGGCGTTAAAGGATAATCCGAAGGATGTTGCCCTAGCACAAGCACTTACCCTTGACACTACTAGGCCGCTATTGGGCCTAAAGGGAATGTACGGTCTTTATGGGTCACCGCAATGGTGGGCCAGTATTGAGCAACGCAAAATGCCTTTGCTGTTCATTTCAGGCGTCATCCAACGTGCATACGTAACAGGGATGGACAACTGCGATGAAAACAACACTATTGATTTGCTGTTGGATGATGGTTCGATACGGATGGAGGGAATTTATGTCAACAACAAGGCCGACATAAAATTGTTTCGGGTAGGTTGTCGAGTTGAGTTGGTTTGCGTGCTGGATGAACTCAAAAGACAGCCCGCGCTAGACGGCAGCGTCAACTATTTAGAAATACCCTTGGAAGTGGCAGTCTCCCTTGATGTAGCTACTCCTGATTAACTCACATGTAAATTGAGAGGTCGTTCGGAGGGTAGCCTGGCCTTGGCCTCATCGAGCCTGCCTTCTTGAACGAGCGAGCGGATGTCGTGAGCCAATGGCGTTACCTCGGTAATCCGTCGAATCCATTGGTTCACGTAGAGCCTCACCGCCTCCTTGCTTAACCCGATCTGAATCGCCCGATGCGGCAACGGCTGCAACAGCAAATCCCGTTCCGGGTCCCACTGGATACGCACCGGCGACTGTTCTTTTATTTTTTGCCATTCCTCTTTAGTCGCATAGATGTCTGGATCAAAATGACTAAGACAGCTATGCGTTAATGCCCACTCGAAACCTTCCCGGGTAATGTCGATTGCCAGAATCCGTTTTTGTCCTGCATCTTTTTTACCCCATCCAGCGCGGTACATCATCCAAAGAAAGGAGGGTTTAATCCACGTCATACGCTCCATTTTGAAGGGCGGAGAAACAAAAGAGCCATGCTTTAATGCACTATCGGCAATTGCATCTGAATAAGCTTGATAAACCCGAATGGTTTTATCGTCGTAAACGGCACGAATCTGCCGATGCGGAATACTCATTAACTATCCCGCCTTCTGTTGCGCAATCAGCGCATCCAGCATCTCCGAAATAAACTTCTGTTTACTCCTTGGCATCGTGCTGATCTGCTCAACTTGTTGTTGCAGTTTGGAGGTAGGTCCGCGCTTTTTGCTGGAAGCGGAAGCCGGTTCGTCAAGTAACTCTTCGATGGAAGTATTAAGTGCCAGGCACAGTGGCTTGAGTAGAGCGACAGCGATCCTCAGCGTACCACCCTCATAGTGGGCCATGGTTTGTTGCGCAATCCCCAAACTCTCCGCGAGTTGAACCTGCGTTAATCCTCGTTCCTTGCGCAAATGCGCGATGCGCTGCCCCAAGGCTTTATAAAACGACTTGTCAGATGGTGTCATCTTGGCATCCCAATCGAATATCAGGGCCATAGTGTACCTCCGGATTTGAAAAGAAGAGTTGACAATACCCTATAACAGAGTACTCTGCAACAGGGTTATTTTTACTCGAAAGGGGTTGACAAGGTTTTGGAGGATTGGGAAATGGCCAGAATATCTGATGACGATTTAACCAGAATCAAGCAGGACATCTCACTGTTACGCTTAGTGCAAGCCAAGGGCTTCAAACCCAAAGTCCACGGCAAAGACTACGTCATGTGTTGTCCGTTCCATGCCGACGATACCGCTTCGTTGATCATCAGCCCGGATAAAAATCTCTGGCACTGCATGGGGGCCTGCCAAACCGGCGGCAGTGTCATTGACTGGGTCATGAAAACCGAAGGCGTCTCGTTTAGGCATGCCGTTGAATTATTACGCAACGACTTACCCCATTTAGTCGCTCACACCCAGGCCGAAGAACCCAAAGTCGTCAAATGCAACTCCACGCCCAAGTTATCCCCCTTAACCGCCAACCCCAGTAATCAAGCGGCCTTGCGCCATGTCATCGACTACTACCACGACACCTTAAAACAAAGCCCGGAGGCCCTGGACTACCTGGAACAACGCGGCCTGAAACACAACGAACTGATAGACCGCTTTAAACTGGGATACGCCAATCGCACCTTGGCTTATCGCTTGCCACAACGAAACCGCCAGGCCGGGGCTGAGATCCGAGGCCAGCTACAAGACATCGGACTCTTGCGCGACACCGGCCATGAACACTTTAACGGCTGTCTGGTGATCCCCGTGATGGATGATAATGGCGTGATCACCGAAGTCTACGGCAGGAAACTGTTAGGCAACCGCCTGCGCAAAGGCACGGCGCAACACCTGTATTTACCGGGCCCGCATCAAGGCGTGTGGAATATCGAAGCGGTCAAAGCCAGCCGTGAAATCATCTTATGCGAAAGCCTCATCGACGCCATGACCTTCTGGTGCGCCGGTTTTAGAAACGTCACCACCAGTTACGGTACATCGGGCTTTACCGATGAACACTTAAACCTGTTTATACAAAGTGGTGTGGAAAAAGTCCTTATCGCTTACGACCGTGACGAAGCCGGAAACAAGGCTGCCGACAAGTTATCCAAGACACTCAATGAACACGGCATGGATACCTACCGCGTGCTGTTCCCCAAAGGCATGGATGCCAACGAATACGCCCGGCAAGTGCAGCCCGCACCGAAAAGCTTAAGTCTGGCGATTAGAAAAGCCGAATGGATGGGCAAAGGGCAGGGGCGTTCAAGTGTCGCGAGCGCAGAATCAATCACATCGCAGAACCTTGCGGATACCGTTCAAAAAAACAAACGGGAAGAAGAAGCCACTAAAAGTAGAAACGAACCGGAAGAGTTTATCCTTTTAGCCGCTGAAGATGTCGCTCATGATATGGTAACCACCGATGTCCCCGCCGACATCAGCGAGCACGAAGTGGTCATGACCCTGGACAACCGCCACTACCGCATAAGAGGCTTAACCAAAAACCTCAGTTATGAACAGTTAAAGATAAACTTGCTGATTAAAGAAGGGGGCGCGTACCACGTCGACACCTTCGACATCTACAGCGCCAAGCACCGTGCCGGATACATCAAACAAGCCGCGCAGGAACTGGCCATCAGCGAAGACATCATCAAGTGCGATCTGGGTAAAGTGCTGCTCAAACTCGAAGAGCTGCAAGACCAGCAAATCAAAGGCACCCTGGCGAAAAAAGAAAAACAACCGGCCATGAGCGATACCCAGGTAAAAGAAGCCCTGGCTTTACTTAAAGAACCGGCGCTATTAGATCGCATCCTACAGGACTTCAACCGCTGCGGCGTGGTGGGCGAAGAGACCAACAAGCTCGTGGGCTACCTGGCCGCCTGCTCCAGAAAGTTAGACAACCCTCTGGCGGTCATGGTGCAAAGCTCCAGCGCCGCCGGGAAGTCATCGCTGATGGAAGCCGTCCTATCCTTTATACCGGAAGAGGAGCGCATCCAGTACAGCGCCATGACCGGCCAAGCCCTGTTTTACATGGGTGAGCAGGACCTCAAGCACAAGATCCTGGCCATCGCCGAAGAAGAAGGCGCACAGAACACCGCCTATGCCTTAAAGCTGCTGCAAAGCGAAGGGGAGGTCAGTATCGCCAGCACCGGTAAAAACAGCGTCACTGGCAACCTGGAAACCCAGGAATACCGGGTTGAAGGCCCGGTCATGCTGTTTAGCACCACCACCGCCATCGACATCGACGAAGAACTGATGAACCGTTGCTTAGTGTTATCCGTTGATGAATCCAGAGAACAAACCCAAGCCATCCACGCCCAACAACGCAAGCGCCGTACCCTGGAAGGCCTAAAAGCGGCTAAAGAAAAAAAGAAGTTGATCCAGTTACACCAGAACGCCCAGCGCTTACTGCGGCCGCTGGCCGTCATGAACCCCTACGCCGATCAACTCACCTTCCTGGATGATAAAACCAGAACCCGGCGCGACCATGAAAAATACCTTGGCCTCATCGACACCGTGGCCCTGTTGCATCAATATCAGCGTGACGTTAAACGCGAGACCTGGGAAGGGGAGGTCTTGGAATACATCGAAGTCACTCTGAACGATATCGCCACAGCCAATCAATTAGCCCATGAAGTCCTGGGTAGGACGCTGGACGAGCTACCGCCACAAACGCGACGATTACTGCAACTGATCAAAGACATGGTGCTCACGCAATGCGAGCAGCAACAGCTTAGGCAATGTGATGTTCGCTTTAATCGCCGACAAGTACGTGATGCCACTGGCTGGAGTGATGGGCAATTAAAAATCCACTGCAAACGTTTGGAAGACATGGAATACCTGCTGGTGCATCACGGCGGGCGAGGCCGCACGATGGAATACGAACTGCTGTATGACGGTGACACCCAGAGCGACAAAGCCCATGTGATGGGGCTGATCGATATCAAAAAATTAACCTATGATGCGCAAAAGTTAGGGTCAGCAAAACAAAAGTCGGTCCCAAGTCAGGGCCAGGCTAGGGCCAGGTCAGTACCAAGTCAGGATGACAAACAACGCGTAAACACTACAGATATAGAGTCAAACGGATTTAATCCTGAATTACTGAGAAAACACACGTCCAGTAAAAATAACACCGCATCGCATCACAATAATGCAACTCCTGCTTTTACTGCTCCTGCTCATCCTGAGCCCGCAGTATTAGAACATCCCTGTTCGTCAGCCGCCCAAGCCGTCGAGGCGATCTCATGAGCAAACCTCACCTGGCACAGCAGTTTCCGCACATCACCAACATGGCCGATCCCCAAGGCATGTACCAGATGGTGCAAAACTACCTGCACTACATGGACATCAAAAACTACTCCCAAGCCACCAAGCAAAGCCGCGAATTTTACCTGTACACGTTTTTAGAGTGGTCCGGACAACGGGGCCTGATCCGGCCCAGCGAAGTGACCAAACCCATCCTGGAGCGCTTCCAGCGCTACCTGTTCCACTATCGAAAGAAAGACGGCGATCCGCTGACCTTCCGCAGTCAATACAATCGGCTGGTGGCGATCCGCGCCTGGTTTAAATGGCTAGCGAAAGAAAACCACATCCTTTACAACCCGGCCAGTGAAATCGAACTGCCGAAGCTGGAAAAGCGTTTACCCAAAGCGGTCTTAAGCGAATCCGAAGCCGAGCGCGTGCTGAACCTGGTAGACATCAGCGAACCGATGGGCCTTAGAGATCGCGCCATCCTGGAAGTGCTCTACAGCACCGGCATACGACGGCTGGAACTGATCAACCTGCTGGTGCAGGACGTGGACCAGGAACGCGGCACGCTGTTCGTGCGACAGGGCAAAGGCAAGACGGACCGCATGATCCCCATCGGTGAACGGGCGTTACTGTGGATCGATAAATACCTCGATGAAACAAGACCGGAACTGGCGTGCGGTCGCGATGAAGGCAAACTGTTTTTAAGTCGTTATGGTGAAGCAATCAGTCCCAATGGATTAACGGCTTTAGTGCGAAACTATATTGATAAAGCCAACATCGGCAAGCGCGGCTCGTGTCATCTGTTTAGACACACCATGGCAACGCTGATGTTAGAGAACGGTGCCGACATCCGCTTTATCCAGGCCATGCTGGGACATGTGAAGCTCGACACGACACAGATTTACACGCAGGTGAGCATCAAGAAGTTAAAGGAAGTGCACACGCTGACGCATCCGGCGAAAGCGAAGCGCACCAAGACCGTGGACTGGAATGAAGAACCCCAGGCGACAGTGGAAGACCTTATGGCGACCCTGGACAGCGAGGACGCAGAGGAGGCCCTGGACATGAAGGTGGCAGCGGACCGGGCGGAGTAGCCGGACACAGTCTCCGTCGGACCGCCCGTCACGGCGCTTGCAATGTCTTCCGGTCTACAAGAAGCCTCCAGCCAGGCAAGCGCCGCGCCGGGCTAGCACGGTGGTAACGACTAACCTCGGTGGCTTCGTTTAAGGACGGTGGTATGGGGTCGGTGTAACACATGCTATCGCAAGTGTTACGGGACTCTTTACATGCCTTTGGGCATCACGCAAAAAACGCGTCATGCACACAGACAACCCCCATCCCCCTAAAAGGGGGCTTTAGCGGCCAAGTAACATAACGCGGGATTATGCGCAGTTAAAAA